>JBJKQF010000074.1:0-8619 GCA_046705545.1 Terriglobia bacterium | reverse complement strand
CCACCCCGAGGAGTCCAAACACCAGCCAGATACAACTCCCAATCAGCATGACGATGCGCGCCCAGTTCTTGCGCAGCAGCGTGCCGATGCCTCCTGCAAAGAAGAAAGCGGCAAATAGCACGTAGAGTCCACCGCCGAACAGCATCCCGACTGTTGACGGCTGCCCGGGCATGTGGCCCGAGTTCTGGGCCCTTAGGAAAAACAGGCACACGAAGGCAGCTATCAGTAGGCAAAAGAGCCCAATCAGGATTTCAATCACTCCGAAAGCGATCAGCCAGCCGCGGCGGCTGGGATAAACCAAAGATGACGCTGGAGCGTTATTGTTACCCATGGCCCTTCTCCTCATGGCACAAGATGTAGCGGACTATATCACAGTTCGCCCCATATAAAGCGGCATGCAGCGTGGTGGGAGGGTTCTGCCTTCGTCGAAGGACACTGCGACCGTGAGCAAGAGCAGTGTTGAAGCTACGCAGGCCGAGGTCGAGGAAGAATCGGCGATTTGGACTACCGTCCAGTCGGTAGGTTGTTCTTGCCATTGTACTTGACAGTCCTCGCTCAGTTCCCTACGCTCAATGAAGAGACAAAATCCCCCGCAAATTAGTTAGCAAGCTTGAAGGTCCGGCAGATGCCAGGCCCGGGGGGAACAAATCCGATGGAGGTTGAATGAGAAATCTGGTGATCGGTTGCGCGGCAGTGGCCCTGATGGCGCTCTCAGCGCGATCTGAAGCTAGACCCCCTCAACTGAAGATACTGGAATCAGCGACCACTTCAGCCGCCGCCAGCCAATACGGCCTGGCGAGCTGGTACGGCCCGGAGTGCCAGGGAAGTCCCACGGCCAGCGGCGCGCTTTTTAACCAGGACGCTTTGACCTGCGCGCATCGCGAGCTGCCACTGGGAACCAAGATCAAGGTTACCAATCTGCTGAATCATCGAACCCTGGTTCTCAGAGTAAATGACCGCGGGCCGGTCCCTCGAAGCCGCATCCTGGACGTTTCCATGGGAGCCGCAAAGCGATTGGGTTTCATGCACGCGGGGCTTACTCCCGTGCGGATTCAGGTCCTAAGCTATCCCCGCCACTTCCTGGCCAGCCGGGCGCCTCTGCCGCTCCTCTCCGCCCAGCTGAACTAGTCCTCCCTCCATATTCGCTATTCTGCAAATTTCTAACCGGCCGGGCGTGTTCCTGACGTTCGATTGTACGGCGATCAGGTTCCCGCCCACGCCGCTCCTCGGCGGAAGGCCGGGGTCTCGCCTTCACGCTTCCGGACTGGCGGCGCGGAGAAAGGCGGCGTTCTCTTCGGGCAGGGATGAGTTGATAAACATCCCGGAGCCCAGCTCAAACCCCGCCACGCGGGTCAGCCGCGGAATGATGCTGAGATACCAGTGGAAATACTTAACCCCGCAGGCTTCGCGGGGAGCGGTGCGAATGGTGTAGTTGAAGTCCGGATCGTTGAGGCCGTGGTAGAGCTTGGCCAGCGTGCGGCGCAGGATGCGGGCAAGGTCCGCCGCTTCCGCATCACGAATCTCGGAAAAACAGGCCATGTGGCGGCGTGGCATAATCAGCATGGAAAAAGGCGTCAAGGTGGCAAACTGAACGAAGGCCACAAAGTGCTCCGACTCCATGACGATCCGCGTCTGCTCTTGCAGCTCGACGCTCAAGACCCGGCAAAAGATGCACTCTCCGTACTCGTCGAAGTGCTTCAAGGCGTTGATCAGACGGTCGCGCAGCTGGGCAGTGATGACGGGCGCCCCGATGATTTGCGAGTGAGGATGCTCGAGTGAAGTGCCCGCCGCGGCGCCGTGGTTCTTGAAGATGGTGACCTGCTCAACCCGAGGATCGTTGGAGGCGAAAGTGAAACGGTTGAGATAGGTATCCAGCAGCGTCTCGACCTGGCGGTCTTCCAGCAGGGCGGTGGTCTTGCTGTGGTCCGGGGTCTCGACGATCACCTCATGGATACCGACTCCCGTCACCGTGCGGCGGATTCCTTCAATCGAGCGCAGGCGCTCGCCTTCATAGGACAGTGCGGCAAACTTGTTGGGTGTTACGCGAACCTTCCAGGCGCCGTCGTCGGGAACCACCAGGGTTGCAGGCGGCGTCATCTTCTCATTACCGGGGCAGAAAGGGCAGTTGGGCTGAAAGGACGGGCGGGCCGCGTGGGCGGTTTTTTCTTTGGCAAACTCATGCGGACGCTTGGCTCGCTCGGTGGCGATGATGACCCATTCCCGGGTCAGGACGTTGTGGCGTAGTTCCGGCATGGCTTCCTCCTGAGGGGAGGCGGTTTTCAAAGAGCGTCGCGCGCCACTCGAAAACCGTAGTCGGTGTATTCAAAAGACGGGGGAATGCTGGACCGCGCGGCGCAGCGGCTTGCCTTGATGTGGTGGCGCCAGGCACCGCCCCGTGAAGCTTTCCGCTCACCACCATCGGGGCCCGGAGGGTTCCGTTGCGGCGAGCATGCGTAATAGTCCCGCGAAAACCAGTCTGCGCACCACTCATGGACGTTCTCGCAGATGTCATAAAGCCCAAAAGGATTGGGAGTGCCTTTCCCAACCGGAAGGGGGTGCTCAACCCGGCCGCCCCAGCGCTCCAGATACTCCCGGTGCTCCTGCGGCGGTCCGTCGCCCCAGGGATAGAGCGCGCCCTCGCGACCGCCCTGCGCGGCCTTCTCCCACTCCGCCTCGGTAGGCAGGCGGTAGCGCCGTCCGCTCGCCTCGCTCAACCAGCGGCAGTAGGCGTCCGCATCCTCCCAGCTTACGGCGACCACCGGCTGCATGGGATCATCGAAGCCGGACGCCCGCCAATTGGCCGGCGGAGCGTGACCGGTCTCTGCCATAAACTCCGCCCAATCGCGGTTCCTGACTTGAAAAACCGCCATCTCAAAGGCGTCCACCCAGACGCGATGCACCGGCTGCTCATCGTCGCGCCCGGTGGCGCAACCCATCAGAAATTCGCCCGCCGGGATCAGCGCGCAGCGGGGTTCAATACTCTTCAGAACACCCATGAAAATTCGTCCCGCGGCAAGAAGTCATTTCACCGCGGCTCCTGCGAATTTGCCGCAGCCGAGGGCCGGCGGCGTCTTGTTTTCTCTCCGAAAAAAGGTCATTCTATTACATTCAAAATAGAAAGGCGAATGGCCGGGCTCGCCCGGGAACCTCTATGTCTAAGAAACACAAGGAGCAAGTCGAACGGCAGTTTACCAAGACAGCGGAAGCCTTTGCGGAGTACGCGGTGCGCGATACGTCCGAGGTGACGGCGGAAAAAGTCCAGTTTGCCAAGCCGCAGCCGGGTACCACCGCCTTGGATATCGCGTGCGGCCCCGGGGCTTTTGTCCTGGCGCTCGCTCCCAAAGTAAGTTTCGTTTACGGAATCGACTTGACAGCGGAAATGCTGCGCCGCGCCCGGGCTTACCAGAGTGAAAAAGGCATTACCAACGCTGCCTTCAATCGGGGAGAGGCCGAGCAGCTTCCCTACGCCGACGCTTCCTTTGACCTGGTTTCCTGCCAGATGGCCCTTCACCACATGGGCAAGCCGGAACCTGCCTTGCGGGAGATGGTGCGGGTGATGAAGCCGGAAGCGCGCCTGCTGCTGATCGACACCCTGGGGCCGGAAAGCGACGCAAAATTTGACCTGCATAACCGGATCGAAATCATCCGCGACGCATCCCACACGGCGTCACTGCGCCTGACCACTTTCCTGAGCTTATTCGACAAGCTGGGACTTGAAATCGTCTCTCAGGCTATTAAGCGCCGGCGCCGCTCCTTCAACCACTGGATGCTGCGCGCCGGGCTGGAGCCTAAAGACCGCCGCTATCAGGAAGCTCGCAAGCTGATGGAAGAATCCGTGGCCGGCGACCGCGCAGGCTTCGCTCCCTTGGCCGAAGGCGACGACCTCCAGATCCTCCATAACGAGGGGATGTTTCTGTTGGCGCGGCCTACCAGCGAGTAGGCGCGTTTATGAATTGCCCCTACCTTGTCCCCGCCCCAATAAACGGCCATTCGCCCCGCTTGCGGGCGCGCACCAGGTAAGCCGCGGTTCCCAATGCAAAGATCACCAGCGCAAAGAGCAAGGCTCCGCGCGCGGAAGTCAGCAGGATGTAGAGCCAGCCCGCCAGGGAAATGATTCCCGGAATCGGATAGAGCCACATCTTGAAGGGGCGCTCCATTTGGGGCTGCTTGAAGCGCAGGACAAAGAATCCCACCGCCTGTGGCAGGTACTGGAGGAGCACTCGCGTGGCCACCAGGCTCACAATCACCTCCGGCAGGCGCAGCAGGCTGAAACCCGCCGCCACCACGCCGAGCGTCACCAGCGACACATGTGGGATGTCGTGCTCGGGATGCAGTCGCGCAAACACCCGAAAGAAATTCCCGTCCGCCGCCGCCGCATAAGGAATGCGCGAATAGCCCAGCAGCAGCGAGAAGGCGGACGCGAGCGCGATCCAGAGCATCAGCAGGGTCATCAAATCACCGGCAAATCGCCCCTGGAGCCTTTGGATATATTCGGAAGCGATAAAGTGGCTGTGCTGGGCCTCGCGCCAAGGCACCACGCTTAGGATGGAAGTATTCATCAGGATATAGATCCCCGCCACGGCCGCGATGGAGACGAGGATGGAGAGGGGAATGATGCGCCCCGGATCGCGAATCTCCTCCGCCAGGTAGCAGACGTTGTAGTAACCGAAGTAGTCGTAGAGCGCATAGAGCGTGGCGTGCCCAAGCCCTGCCCAGAACAGGACGTTCAGATGAAAAGCTCCGGGCGGAAAATCAAAGATCCGCGCCGCGCTCAGGTGCGGCAGGCCGGAGAAGATAATCCAAAAGCATCCCGCCAGCACCCCGCCCATGATGATCACCGAGAGATTGCCCACCGCGCGCACCCGCCGGTAAAGCAGGAAGATCAGCAACAGCGGCACCGCGGAAGCCAGCAGGCGCACTTCCCAGACTGTCTTCCCGGGAAGAAGGTAATGGAAGTAGTTGGCAAAGCCGATGCTGCCGCTCGCCACCGACAGCGGCGCCGAAAACATCACCTGCCAGACCACCAGGAAAGAGAGCCAGCGCCCGGCGCCCGCGGGCCCAAACGCCTCGCGCAGGTAGTAGTAACTGCCGCCCGCCTTGGGCATCGCAGCGCCCAGCTCCGCCCAGACAAGGCCGTCGCAAAAGGCCAGGGCAGCGCCGACCAGCCATCCCAGCATGGCCTGCGGCCCGCCCATCGTCGCCAGAAACAGCGGAATGGTGATGAACGGACCGATCCCCACCATGTCCGTGATGGCGAGCGAGGTGGCCTGAAGAAATCCCAGGTCGCGCCGCAATCCCGCCGGATGAGGTGTGTCAGCCATGGTTCAATCCGAGTCCTGCGCTCTGCCATTCCGAGCGCAGCGAGAAATCTGCTCTTGGGGCAGGGTAAACTTCGCCACCCTGCGGATTATTGCTTGATTCTTTACGCTGCGCCCCGGAATCTTCCGCAAGAACGCGCCGCTCATTTCCCGTGCAGGCCCCGCAGTAGCTCCGACTTCACGCGCGGGCCGGGCCTCAGGGGCTTGGCGTTAGAGAGCAGGAAATAGGCGGATTGCGCCGCTTCCCGAAGGTGCGCCAGGCAGTAAGGGCACCCGCGCTCTACGTGCTCGCTGACTTCTGCGGCCTCTTTGGGCTTCAGCAAGCCAAGCAGGAAGAGCTCATAAATGTCATCTAGATATCGGCAGTCCATGTTCCTAAAACGGCCCGCAGGCGGTGGCGCAAAAAGCGCAGGCTGGCTCTGAGCTCGCCTTCAATCCGGGCCGGAGGCTGCCCAAGCTTTCCGGCCATTTCAGTTTCTGTTGCGCCTTTAAGAATCGCCCATTCCACCATGCGATTTTGAGAGCTTGGCAGGCGGCGCACAATCTTATTGAGCAAGGCCCGCCGGGTGTCGATTTGGGATACCTCGTCCGGCCGCGGGAGCCAGGAAGGCGACCTCAGGAGAAACTTCAGGCGCGCGTGCGCCTCCGGGCCGAGCCTTTCTTCCTTGCGCTGCCGGTCCACGGCCCTGGCCCGAGCGTCCAACATCAGCCAGACCAGGACGCTGCCCCTTCCCGGTTGGACGCGCCGGGCGTCTTTCCACAGGCCCGCAAAGACCTCCTGAAGAACCTCCTGGGCCGCGGCGCGATCCTCGACGACGGCAGAAATGATTCCCAAGAGCCTGGGAGCGTATTGATCGTAGAGCCGGCTGAGCATTTCCACGTTGTGCTCCGCAACCCCAGCAACCAATTGTTCGGCTGTCAATTCCTGAGCCATGTTTTTGCGCGGGTTTTCGTGGCCTGTCCTTACAGTCTCTCTCAACCCCGGTCCAGACCGGCGTGCCGGTCTGAACGCCGGCGCTGCACTGTTGGCAATCCGCCTCCAGGTTGCCAACGGAAAGGCTCTGCGGCAAGCGTTGAAATCGAGCCTGAAACAGCTTGAGTAACGGCCAAGTGTGACAGAAAGCAATCTTGAGGAAAAGCCTTTTGTTCGCCAAGTGTCGACTTCCCGCTGCAAGCTTCCGGGCCGAGCGCAGCCCCCCTGAGGCGGAGGGACAAAATGGACGAACCCGCGTGGAAGGAACCCCGGGCCGCAAGATTGGAGGGCGTTACGTCGAATGTAAGGAGGCGAGCTTCCGGAGATCCTCGCCGGTAATGCGCATCGTAGACCACTCGTCGAGCACGCGCGCGCCCAGCGACTTGTAGAACTCGATGGCCGGGGTGTTCCAGTTGAGCACCTGCCATTCGAAGCGCCCGCAGCCCTCTTCCACGGCGATCTTTGCCAGGCGCGTCAAAAGCCCCTTGCCAATTCCCTTGCCGCGGAACGGGGGACGTACAAAAAGGTCTTCCAGGTAGAGCCCGGGGCGCCCCAGCCACGTGGAGTAGTTGTAAAAGAAGAGTGCAAAACCCGCTGCTTCGCCGCCCCATTCCGCAATCAGCACCCGAAATTTGGGATTGCCAGAAAAGCCGTCGCGCCGGATGTCGCGGTCCGTGGCCACGGCCTGCTCGGGAACCTTTTCATACTCAGCCAGCTCTCGAATGAGATCGAGGATTAGGGGGATATCGTTCGGGGTTGCAGGGCGAATGTGTAGCATAGCGATGAATATACCTGAAGTCGCCACGATTTGAGCAAAGAGAGCGCCGCTGCGGCCGCTTCTTTCCAGTTGACGCAGCGACCTGAGGGGAGTTTAAATGGCAACTCATCCCAGGAGGTGGGTATGCTGACACGACGGAATTTTCTTACTAAAGCTTTCGCAGGCGCTGCCGCAAGTGCCGCGCTGGCCACAAAGCAGGCTTGGGCGGGTGAACTGGCCTGGCCCAAACCCATCGGTCTCGAACTCTTTACGGTGCGGGATTTATTCGCCAAAGACCCGGCAGGAGCCCTGAGACAGGTCGCAGCCATCGGATATAAGGAAGTTGAACTCGGCCCCGGCCATAAACCCGCCGGGCTCATGCAATACTTGCGCGCCACCGGCCTCAAAGCCGTGAGCGGATATTTTGATTATCCCCAGGACCTCGACGCCTGGAAGAAATCCGTCGAGGAGGCTCACAACTTCGGCCTTCATTACATTGTGGTGGGCGATAACCCCAAGCTGGACGTCCAGGGTTGGAAGCGGCGAGCAGACTTCTTAAACCAATGCGGCGAAGTGTCGCTCAAGTCCGGAGTCCACTTCTGCTATCACGCGCACTTCCGCGAATATGAGCGCATCGACCACACTACCGGCTATGACATCATGCTGACTCATTGCAGCCCCAAGCTCTTCAATATGGAGATGGACATCTTCTGGGCCGAATACGCCGGCGCCAACCCGCTGCACTACTGGCGCCGTTATCCCGGCCGCTTTCCCTTGTTGCACATCAAGGACATCCGCAAGGGAGTCAAGATCGATCCGCGCGAATCACCGTCCTCGAAAGGTCCCAACCCCTTTGCGCCCGTCGGCAGAGGGCGCATCGACTGGCCCCGCCTCTTTGCGCACGTCCATGAGGCGGGCACCAAGCACATCTTCGTGGAGCAGGATTGGTGCACCTTGCCGCCCATGGAAGTGGCCAAGATCGGCTACAACTATTTGAAAAACCTGCGGCTGGGGTGAGCGGAGCCTTTCCATCCCCTCAAGACCTCAAAAGAGCTTGCATGAAAACGCAGGCGCCCTGTCTTTCCGTGGAGCCGCAGGTTACGAGGAATCCCGCAACAGACCTGCCTTCAAAGCCAGGTTCCTGGCGAACTTTGCCCTGAGCAAAGCGAACGGGCATTGACAGGCTGCGAGCGCCGCCACAAAGCCGCTGTAGCGCGCGGGCAGTTCGCACCATGCCGGGCTGAAGAAGACGGGTTAATATGAATCTCTGGGATCATCGGCAACGGCACCGGTGTGTGTTGGCTTTTGGCGAGGTTCGCCGGCCCCGTTCCAATAGGAAGGCAATAAGATGCACGAAAATATCTCCACTCTGCTGGCCGCCGTTCAGGAGCAAGTCACGGCCTGGTTTAAAGCGATTGACAACCGGCCCGTGCGCGCCACGATCTCGTCCGGGGAACTGCGCGAGGCGCTGGGCGGCCCGCTGCCCCAGGAAGGAATCGCCCCTGAGCGTCTCACGGAGATTCTTGGCAGCGCCGCGATGCGGGGCGCGGTTGCTTCCACGGGCCCGCGCT
>JBJKQF010000073.1:0-15372 GCA_046705545.1 Terriglobia bacterium | reverse complement strand
GTACCGGCGCTCCCCGGAAATGATCAAGTATTTGCCCGAGTCCGGATACCGCCGCACCAGCAGCGGCTCAAGAACGCCCTTTTCCCGCACTGACTCAGTGAGGCCACGCAGGTCGCCACGTACTTTTCGAGGCTGGTCGGCGTAAGGCTGGATCTCCTGAATCGCAATCATCCGCCCGATCGCAGCGCCGCTGCGCGAAATCATCTCCTCGACGTAATGCGCGTTGTGGCGCATCTTAACTGCTATGGGTAACCCTGCGCGTCTAACGGACACGTTGCATTACCTCCCGAGCCAAGCTGGCGTACTCCGTCGCCCCGGTCGAATCCGGAGCAAAGCTGAAAATGGTTTCCTTATAGGCAGGACTCTCCTCGAGCCGAACGTTCTTGCCGATTACCGTCTTGAAGACTTTGCTCCCAAAAACCTGCCGCACTTGCTTCTGGATATCCCGGGCCAAATTGGTGCGTTTGTCATAGAGCGTCACAAGCACCCCGAGGAGTTGCAATTCGGGATTGGGCCGCGCCCGGATGCGTTCCAGAGTCTCCAGAAGATCGTCCGTTCCTTCCAAGGCGTAATAGGAAGCCTGGATGGGAATGATCAAGAACGACGCCGCCACAAAGGCATTCACTGTGATAATCCCCAGCGCCGGTGGCGTGTCAATCACCACAAAGTCAAAGTCCTCCCGGCAAGCCGCGATGGCGTCCTTCAGCCGGAACGGCGCATCAAACTGCCCCACCAGCTGGGCCTCCAGCTTGGCAAGCGCAATCCTGGAGGGTACCAGAGAAAGATTGGCCCAGCGCGTCGGCTTGATGACGTCTGACACCTTCAGTTGATGGTCGGACAGGACGTCGTAAATTGAACCGCTGATGTCCCCACCTTCCAAAAACGTCAACGTGCTGTTGGCCTGAGGATCAAGGTCGATCAGGAGGGTCCGCTTTTTGCTGCGCGCCAGCGCCGCCGCAAGATTGATCGCCGTCGTGGTCTTGCCCACGCCGCCTTTTTGGTTGGCGACCGCTATAACCGTTGCCACTCCCAAGCTCCAGTTAAGACCGCTGAGATTTTGTTGATGCCCGGGCCCGTCACCCGGCGGAGAGCAGGCTTCCTCGCCCCGGTGCTACATTTTATACCGTCCGATGTCCTCGTCATTAAGATTTTCGAGCCATTTGCGGAGTTCCTCGTTATTAGCTTTATCGCCACCGGCTCCGGACACTTTGGAATTCTTCAGGACTTCATCCTCTACAAAGATGGGACAATCCACTCGCAGGGCCAGAGCCATCGCGTCACTGGGACGCGAGTCGATGGAAAATAGTTCCCCATCTTTCTCCAGCCAGATCAGCGCATAAAACGTGTCATCCTTCAGTTCGCTGACCACGACTTTGCTGACTCGGGCTTCCAGGCCGAGAAGAAGATTCTTTAACAAATCGTGGGTCATAGGACGCGGCGTGGTGACTTTTTCAATTTCCAGCGCAATTGCGTTCGCTTCGTAAATCCCCACCCAGATCGGAAGCACGGAGGCGCCGTTGATATCTTTCAAGATCACGATCGGCATGTTCGTAACAGGATCCATCATCAGACCGCGAATTTTGACCTCGACTTCCATGCTACCCTCCTCGCAGTCCTGCCACTCCTAACCGGCAGGCTGAATGGCTGATAATCTTCAGCGACCGGACGGACCGGCTGCGTGCGCCGCCAGTTCACCGACCAAACTGTTTGGCCCTGACGCGGTTACTCGCACGTTCATGTAGCGCCCCACCCAAGTGGGATCGCCCGGAAAATTCACAATGCGGTTGCTGCTGGTTCTTCCCACGGCCTGGCCCAGTCGCGGCTGAAAGCTTTCCACCAGCACTTCATATTCCTGCCCTAGGCAGGCTTGGTTCCTCTGAATCTGAATCTCCCGTTGCTTATCCTGCAATACCGCCAGGCGACGCCCCTTCTCTTCCTCGAGGACGGAATCTTCAAAGCGGCCAGCCGCAGTGTTGGGACGGGGAGAATATTTGAAGGAAAAGACCTGATCGTAGCCCACCACGCCCAGAAGGGTGAGGGTTTCATCGAAGTCTTCGAGCGTTTCGTCACAGAAACCCACAATAATGTCCGTGGAGATGCTAATAGCACGCTTGGCGCTGCGGATGCAATCGATTATTTCCAGATACTCTTCCCGCGTATAAGTTCGCGCCATGCGCTTGAGCACAGCGTTCGAACCCGATTGCACAGGCAGGTGGATTTGGTCGCAGAGGACATGGTACGCATCAATGGCTGCAACAATGTCGGGAGTGAAATCACGCGGGTGGGACGTGGTAAACCTTACCCGCCGGACACCGGAGACCTCCGCAACGCGAATGAGCAATTCCGCAAAGCTCACGCGAGCCGGCGAAGGATCGCGATAAGAATTCACGGTCTGGCCCAATAGCTGGATTTCCGTAAAACCTTCCGCAGCCAAGCGGCGGGCTTCTTCAAGAATCGTGCCGCTGGGCCGGCTGCGCTCCGGCCCGCGTGTCATCGGGACCACGCAGTAGGTGCACGCTTTGTCGCAACCCTCGACAATAGTCAGATATGCCCGGAAGCGATTGTCCCGCCGGGTCAATTCAGTTTCAAAGCACTCTTCGGTATCCAGCGAAAGGCCGGTGACGCGCCGGCTCCCACTCTCCAGCTCCGCCAGCAAATCCGGAAGCTTGGGATAGCTGGCCGAGCCACAGACGAGGCTGACGTGAGGGGCTCGCTCGAAAATACGGTCCGCCTCCTGTTGGGCTACACAGCCCAGCACGCCAATAATCTTCTGGTCGGCGTTCCGGCTTTTCCGAAAGGTGCCCAGCCGCGAGAAAACTTTTTGCGCCGCCTTTTCCCGAATGCTACAGGTGTTGTAGAAAATGACCTCGGCTTCCTCCGGGCTTGAGACCGGGCGGTACCCGCGCTCCATAAGGACTCCGGCGACTTTCTCTGAGTCGTGAACGTTCATCTGGCAGCCGAAGGTTTCAATATAAAAGGGCTTGCCTGCATTTTCCCTGCCGCCGGCCAGGCTGCCTGCAAGTTCTCCGTCGTCCGCGCGTCGAGGATGGCCGGGCAGGATTGGAAAAGGGTTGCTCGTCATTATGTGAAAATTGCCTCGCTCGGTTCAGTATATCTTGAATGCCCATCTTTGTGTAGCGCCAAGCCCTCGGCGCCTCCGCCAGCGAGTCGAGGAAGGTCATGCACCGGAAGGAATTTGAGCCGCCTGGCGAAGCATCGTGACCGCGTGCTTCATGACCGCGTCGGTCACCTGGCTGCCTGAGAGCATGCGCGCAAGTTCCGCAGCCCGCTCCTTCTCGTGAGGCAAGTACTGCACGCTCGTATGCGAGCGGCCATTCCGCTCGAATTTCTCCACATAAAAATGATGGTCGGCAAAACAGGCGATCTGAGCCAGATGCGTGACGCAAAGGACCTGCGAAACATGGGCCAGCCGCTTCAGCCGTTGACCCACGCGCTCCGCCACGCGGCCGCCGATACCGGCGTCTACTTCATCAAAAATAAAAGTGGGATCGATGGCGCGCATCGCCCTCCCTCCGGAACCCAGGCGGTCCGTTCCCAGAACAGTCTTGAGGGCCAGCATGATCCGCGAAAGCTCTCCGCCGGACGCTATCTTCTCAAGTGGGCGCAGTTCCTCACCCGGATTCGGGGAAAGGCGAATTTCGATATCATCAAAACCTCGCGGCCCGCCCTTCAGGGCGGAGCCGTCAGAATCCGGCAGCGCCGCAAAGTGAACCGCGAAACGTGCCTTCTCCATGCTGAGTTCGGCAAGCTCTTTGCAAACCAGCTTTTCAAGCCGTGTCGCGGCCGCCCGCCGTTTCTTGGAGAGCTGTTCCGCGGCCTTCCGATATTCGCCGTCCGCCTGCTTGAGCTCGCGTGACAGCTCTTCGCGGCGCTCATCGGAATGTTCCAATCCGGCAAGCTTTTGCCGGATCTCTTCCTGATAGGCGAGCACATCCTGAACGCTCTTTCCGTACTTTCGTTTCATGCGGTCGATCACCGCCAGCCGGTCTTCAACCTCTTCCAGTCGATGGGGGTTTGCTTCCAGGTCTTTGACGTAATCCCGAAGAGTAAGGGCTAAATCTTCGAGCTGCGCCTTGATTTCATCGAGTGGAGCTTGGTGTGCTTCCAGCGCCGGATCATACGTGCGCAATTCTGCAAGCGCGCGGGCAGCGACGGCCACGCGGTCGCACGCGGAATGTTCCTCTTCATAGAGCGCTCCGTAGGCGCTGGTGGCAGCGGCCAGAATTTTTTCAAGGTGGGATAAGATTCGCTTCTCTTCTTCCAGCCCCGCCTCTTCGTCCGGCTGGAGCGCCGCTTGGTCAAGTTCACGGAGTTGGAAAGCCAGCAAGTCCGCCGTCCGCAACCGGTCCTGCTCATCCCGGCTGAAACTCTCAAGCTCTGCCGCAAGCTGGCGGCGGCGCGCGTAAAACCCCGCCACCTCTTCGCGGAGATCGTCGACGCCGGCAAACCGGTCAAGCAAGTCCGTCTGCGCCTCTTTCGAAAACAAGGCCACCTGCTCGTTCTGTCCGTGCACTTCCACCAGCTGGCCGGCCAGCATCCGCACCGCTGCGAGCGTTACCGGCTGGTCGTTCACCATAAGACGGCTCTTGCCGGTTGAGTGGATGATGCGCCGGAAGATGATCTCCGATTCATCGGACCCTTCCAGGCCGTACTCTTCGAGCCAAGCCTTCCAGGCCTCTTTCTCTGGTACCTGAAAGACCGCCGTGATGGACGCCTTGTCACAGCCGGCACGGATCAAGTCCGGCGTGGCGCGCCCTCCCAGGCTCAGCCCCAGGGCATCCACAACGATCGACTTTCCGGAGCCCGTCTCGCCGGAAAGAAGGTTCAGGCCGGGACGAAATTCCAAAGTGAGGTCGTCGATCACCGCGTAATTTTGGATGTGGATTTCGCGCAGCATAAAGCCTCAGGAACGAGTTTACCGCCAACGCCGTGCGTGCGCCTAGCGCGCTCGAACGGCTGGAATCCGATCATAGCCCGAAAGCGGCTCTCTGGGAATCGGGACAATCCTCTTCCTTGCGCAACGCCATCGGCAGAAAAGAGTAGCCCTTGGCCTCCCATGCGCGATTGACGGAATTTAGCGCCCTGTGCTACGTTCGAAAGGATGGAAGCTTGGGACGATTTCCGCCTACAAAGGAGGCTGATTGATCGCCGCCCTATTCTTTTTTTTCCAGGGTGATATTTGGCAGTATGTCGCCAGCACCGGGCTGGTAGCGCGCATTGTCTTATTGATCCTCCTCTTCTTCTCCGTTTTCTCGTGGGCCATTATTCTGCAGAAGTCTCGCTCTTTTAAGCGTGCCTTGCTAGACACGCGGGAATTCCTGCGGGTTTTCCGGCAGAGCAAGAAACTGGCAGACATCCGGTCCTCGTGCTCCCTGCTCAAGGACAGTCCGCTGCCGGAAATTTTTCAGTCCGGCTACCGCGAGATTGAAAACCAGGCGGTGGTAAAAGAAAACCCGGGCAAAACTGTCATTCGAAGCTTAGAGTCCGTCCGCCGCTCCCTCCAGATTGCTTCAAGCGCGGAACTCTCGCGCCTAGAAGGACGGCTTTCGTGGCTTGCCACCACGGCCGCGTCCGCTCCTTTCATCGGATTGTTTGGAACCGTCTGGGGGATTATGGACGCGTTCCACGGCCTGGGAGCGTCAGGCTCCGCCAGCCTGCGCAGCGTGGCGCCCGGCATTTCCGAAGCTCTCATTACCACGGCGGCCGGCCTTTTTGCCGCCATCCCCGCATTGATCGCCTACAATCATTTTCTGCAACGGGTCAAGGAATTCGGCACCATACTGGACGATTTCGCGCTCGAATTTCTCAATATGACCGAGCGATACTTCACATAGGAATCCGGGGCTCCGCTGATTTTCCGGCCTGGCAGCTGCTTTTAGCTCCAAACGCCGGGCGATCGGCGGAAATCAGAAGAGGTTGAACGTGGCCTTCACAACTTCCAGGGGAAAAACCCAGACGTCGATGGCGGACATCAACGTGACGCCCTTTGTGGACGTCATGCTGGTTTTGCTGGTGATCTTCATGATCACCGCGCCCTTGCTGGAATCCGGAATTGAAGTTGACCTGCCCAAAACCAAGACGGTCAAAGTGATTTCGGAAGAGCGGGTCGTGGTGACTATCGACAAGCGCCAAACCATCTATGTGGGGAACGATCCGGTCAACATCCACCGCCTGGGCGACGTCATTCTTAAGAAGCTTAAAAACCCGGAGAAGTCTCCCGTCTTTATTCGCTGCGATCAAGCCGTGCCGTTCGGAGCGTTTGCGGAGGTGATCGACGCCCTAAAACAGGCGAAGCTCACGAACATCAATATCGTGACCGAACCTCTGCACACCAACGGGAAGACATAAGCCGGACTTCGGCTGGGAAAGCTTGCGGTTCTGCCATGGGTGCTGCGACCTTTACAATACCGGCCGATGGACGTGAAAGTCTTCGCGGCCCGATTCTGGCCTCGATCGCTTTTCACGGACTCCTGCTGGTATTTGCAGTTGTTTACACGTTCTGGGGCGCACGTATGGGCAAAGGGTGGGGGCAATCTTTGGATTCCGGCAGCAGGGTTCACGTCAAGGCGGTCGCTTCCCTTCCCGGCGTACCTCTGCCCAGTCCCCACCTCGTGGCTCCCAGCACCGTCGCGGTTGAGAGCCCGGGACTCTATCAGAATCAGCCGGTGCCCAAGCCTCCGCCGACACCCGATGTGCAGAAAATCCCCAAGTTCAAAGAAACCGTGAAACCCGTCCATGAGAAGATCCGGCGAAATACGCGCATTCAAAAGGAGCTCACGCCGCCACCCTCAAATGCCATTCCATTCGGCCAGGGCGGCAAGCCGGCCATGAACTACAGCGCCGTCACCACGGCCGCCGGCGAAGCGGGCATCTCTATTGGCCACGGGGATTTCGGCCAGCAATACGGCTGGTACGTCCAGGCGGTTCGGACCCGCATCAGCAACAACTGGCTGCTCTCAACCATCAGTCCCAGCATCCTGACCGCTCCCCGGGTCTATGTCGATTTCACCATCCAGCGCGACGGAAGCATTTCGAACGCGAAGATCACGCAGTCGAGCGGCATCCCGGAAGTGGACCGCTCCGCCCTGCGGGCCGTCCTGGCCTCGAGCCCTTTGGCGCCGCTTCCACCCGACTACTCGGGGAATCAAGTTTCCGTGGAGTTTTACTTTGACTACAAGCGCTGACACTCCCGGCACGCATTTTGTTTCGGGTCCAGCGCAATGCCAGACATCTCAAGAGGATATAGACGCATCATTTCACCGATGAAACATCGACACACTAAACTCCTTTCGCTAGCGGTTTTTCTCGTTACTTTTTTGGGCCACGCGGCAGTGGCGAAATGCCAGGGTTGGTTTCGTACCGGCATCAATCTGGGACAGTCCAGGGTGCGCCTCGCCGTTCCGGACTTTCCTCCTCGCTCAGCAGACCAGCGCCTGGGCAGCCTCACCCAGGTATTCAACAAGGTCCTTTGGGACGATCTCGACAATTCCGGGATTCTGGACCTGGTCAGCAAAAGCCTCTATCCTCTGAAAGTCCCCCAAGAGCCCCAGGACGTTAACTACCAAGCTTGGAGCAGCGCTCCCGCCTCCGCCCAGTTCCTGGCGTTTGGGTACTCGGAAGTGACCAACAACAATCTCGTGGTCACTGCGCGCCTGTTTGACGTCGGCAATCCTTCCAACGCCGCCGTGCTGCAAAAGCGCTACGTCGCCTCCCTGAATGAACTCGCTGCCCGCGACGTGGCTCACCGTTTTGCCAATGAGATCATCCAGGCCTTGGGCGGCGGCATCAACGGAATCAACTTGACTAAGATTGCCTATGTCAGCAATCGTACCGGCCACGCGGAAATCTGGGTCATGGATTATGACGGTTACGGCCAGCATCCCATCACCCATTATCGCGCGCTGAACCTGACTCCCCGTTGGTCGCCGGACAATTCCACGCTGGCCTTCACCAGCTATGCCAGCGGAAATCCCGAAATCTATCTCTTCTCATTGCTGACCAACCGGCGAATCCCCTTCCCAACCTATCGAGGGCTGAATACCACGCCGGCGTGGTCCCCGGACGGGAAGAAGATCGCGTTTTGCTCCAGCATGAGCGGGGATCCGGAGCTTTACGTTATCGACCGTAACGGCCTCAATCTCCAGCGGCTCACTTTCTCGCCGGGCGTGGATATCTCTCCCGTATGGAATCCAAAAACCGGCAATGAAATCGCCTTTGTCTCTGATCGCAGCGGGTCGCCTCAGATCTACATCATGAATTCCGACGGCACGAACTTGCGGCGCCTGATTACTGCGGGAGGCGATGCGGAAGCGCCCTCCTGGTCGCCCAACGGCCTTTTTATCACTTTTTCGTGGCGGGTCACCGAGACCGGCGAATGGGATATTTATGTAATCGAGATTGCCACGGGGCGCATCATTCAACTGACACATAACGCAGGTCGAAATGAGCATCCGACGTGGGCCCCGGACGGCCGCCATATTGCCTTTGAATCCACCCGGACCGGTACCGAACAGATCTGGACGATGCTGGCGGATGGCTCGGACCCTAAAGAATTGACTACCAAGGGCAAAAACTGGAACCCTAACTGGTCGAATTAGAGTTAGTTATGACCGCCGCGCCCACGGAATCCAGGTTCCAGAGGATAATCACAGTGAAAGCCTGTTCTTTGTGTTAAATTAGTGTTAAGATTCATGGTTTTATAGGTTGTTTACGATTCGGGCTGTATTAAGAGTAAAGACGATCATTCATCTACTTTCAAATCGAATTGGTAAAAATCATCACAAATCATTGAATCGGGAAGTATAACGCTCCCGCACAATCAAGGAGGAAGTAGCATGCAACAGCGGAAACGCAAACTCGCGCTTCTCGCAAGTGTTCTCGGTGTTGTTATTCTGGCGGCGTCATGCCACAAGAAGAAAGTAGCGCCGCCACCCCCGCCACCCCCGCCCGCCGCTGCGGCCAGCCCGACGGTCAACCTGACGGCAGAGCCCAGCACCATTCAAAAGGGGGAATCCGTCACTCTGAGTTGGACGTCAGAGAATGCAACCAGTCTTGACCTCCAACCAGGCGTCGGGACTGTTCAACCTAGCGGCTCAACCAGCGTTTCTCCGGATGAGTCGACCACTTACACGCTGACGGCCAAGGGCCCCGGCGGAACCGCTACCTCGGAAGCACGGGTAACCGTCACCGCTCCTCCCCCAGCGCCTCCGCCTCCGGCGCCTCCGGCAGTCTCTGAAGAAACCTTGTTTGAGCAGAACATCAAGGATGCCTTCTTTGACTTCAACAAGTCCAGCATCCGCCCCGACGCTCAGCAGGCTTTAACAGCGGATGCCAACTTCCTGCGTGCCCATCCCAGCATCAACTTCATTATCGAAGGCCACTGCGATGAGCGCGGAAGCGAAGAATACAACCTCGGTCTGGGCGACCGTCGCGCTACTTCCGCCAAGAACTTCTTGGTGAACCTCGGCATTTCGGCGTCCCGTATTACCACCATCTCCTACGGAAAAGACCGTCCGTTCTGCACGGAACACACAGAAGCGTGCTGGCAGCAAAACCGCCGCGCACATCTGGTCCTGAAGTAAATGTCCTGGGGCTTGCCGGGAGCTCTTCAGGGGCTCCCGGTTTTCCCTAGAGTTCGAAAAGACGCCCGCACGATTCCTAGACCAACGCGACCTTACCCCTCAAAGGGAAACTCTTCCCTTCCGGAGGTTCAATACCCACCACGAGCGCAGCGCATTCCTCAATTTCATGACCTTCCCAGTTGACCCAGGCGTTGCCTTAAGGTTAGACTCAAAGTCGTTTACATCTCCCTGCGTGAGGTTGGAGCGCCCTTGAGAAAGTATCTTATTTCCGCCATTTCCGTAGCGTTGTTTTGCGCCTTTACGTCCTCTCCAGCGTTTGGAGTGAGCCGTGAGGTCATCCAAATGATGCAACAGCTTGACACGTTGCAGCAGATGGTCCAGAACCTCCAGAACACCGTGACTTCCCAGAGCGCCGTTCTGCGCACACTGGTCCAGCAAACCGCCAACGACGTCACCCAGATGAAAGCCCAGATGGCGGAACTGCAGAAGAATACGAATGAAAATCTGGCCTCGTCAGCAAACAAAATGGACTCCATGACTAGCCAGATTCAAGCCCTTAGCGCATCCTTGGACCAAACGCAGGCTCAGTTGGCCAAGCTTAGCGAGCAAATGTCGCAAACGCAGAATATTATCCAGACATTGAACAAGCCTCCCGCTCCGGCTCCTGGAACAGCCCCCGGTGAATCGCCCGCGCCCGGCGCTGCAGCTCCTGGCGCCCCAGCAAATCCCGGTGCCGCTCCGAACGCAGCCGCGAGTCCCAGCGCAAACATTCCTGATCCGGACTCCCTGTACAGCTCGGCGCTGAGCAGCTTCAGCGGCGGACAGTACGCGTTGGCCATTCAGGGATTCAAAGAGTACTTGCAGTATTATGGCGACACGCCGCGAGCCTCCAACGCGCAGTATTACATTGCCGAGTGCTATTACAACAACGGGGATTACACCCGCGCCGTCCAGGAGTACGACAAGTGCATTGAGCGCTACCCGACCGGCAACAAGGCTGCTGCCGCCCAGCTTAAAAAAGGCTATGCCCTGCTTGCCAACGGCCAGCGGGCCGCAGGCATTCGCGAGTTGCGTTCCTTAGTGGAACACCACCCCGCCTCGCACGTAGCCGAGCTGGCCACGCAACGGCTCAGGAAGCTGGGAATTATTATCCATGCCCGCAGCAGGCGCTAAAGGGCAAGTGGGAATCCAAGAAATCAAAACAACCCCTCAATAGAATTGCGAGGTTCTTATGGCTGGCTCTATCAACAAAGTCATTCTGATCGGCCGCGTAGGCCGCGACCCCGAAGTCAAATACACCCCCAGCGGAAGCCCGGTCGCCAAATTTTCTCTGGCCACCGACGAGACCTACAAGGACCGCAGCGGAGCTCAACAGCGCCGCACGGAGTGGCACAACATCGTCGCCTGGAACAAACTGGCCGAGATCTGCGGAGAATATCTCACCAAGGGCAAACAGATCTATATCGAAGGGAGCATTCGCAGCCGCCAGTGGGAAGATCAGTCCGGCAATAAACGCACCGGATATGACATTGTGGCCCGCACCATGCAAATGCTCGGCTCGAAAGCCGACTCAGAAAGAGCCGCCGCAGCTTCGGATCGATCGCCGAGTTCCGGCTTTGACCAACCTTCGATGCCGCCCGAACCGCCGTCCGAGGGCGACATCACGGATGACGATATTCCCTTTTAACTGAACCTGATCGCTAATCGGTCCCTGCACAACAATATCCGCCTTTCGACATCGCCTTATATTATTAAGGGCAACGGGGCATTCAACCCGTTCAAAAGCAGGAGGAAACCAAGATGAAATTCATGGTTACATGGACCGTGAAGACCATTCATCAAAAGGAAGCTACCGCAAGGTTTCTTGAGACCGGTGGATTGCCGCCCGCTGGCGTCAAGATGCTGGGACGCTGGCATGCCTCCGGACACGGATTCTTACTGGCTGAAACAAACGACGTCAAATCTCTCTATGAGTGGACATCTCGCTGGACCGACTTGCTGGAATTCGTTGTGGACCCCGTCATGGAAGATGCGGAAGCTGCCGAAATCATGAAGAAGATCACGGGGTGACGGTTTCCGCCGGCACATTGTCCGGCAACCGAATGGACCTCTGGGACATCAAAGTTGAAAGTCGCATGGGGAGGGAAATCACAAAAGGCTTCGCAAGTTTAGAAGCCCAACGCTGAATTGGAAGGAGAATTACTCCCAATGCGAAAACTGCTGACACTTTCCTCCCTACTGCTGTTTTTTGCAGCTTTCCCGGCGCCCAAGGCATATGCCCAAGTCGAGCTATTCGGCGGATATTCCCATTTGGGTTTGAATAACTCCCCCTCCAACATCGGGTCGAGTTCAAACGGCTGGGAAGGCTCAGCCTACCTCCACCTCCTGGGCCCGTGGGGCGCGGAAGCAGATTTCAGCAACCATTACGGCGTCTCGCCGGTCCGTCCCGTGAATGGCGGCACTTACTACGTTCCCCAGTTCACCGAGCTCTATGGCCCCCGCTTTACGTTTGCGCTGCCGAGAATCCATCCTTTCGTCCATGCCCTGTTTGGCACCGTACATGGCCAGGCGGCCGTTAGTTCAGGCATTGTGTCGGAGAACGCGTTTGGCATGGCCTTCGGGGCTGGCGTTAACATCAAGCTTAGCCGTCACATTTGGCTGCGGCCGGTCCAACTGGATTACATTCGTTCCGAGTTTACCAATAGCGGCCAGAATCAGACCCGAATCTCCGCCGGCTTAGTCTATCGCTTCGGCAATTGGTAGCTACTCCTCGGGTTTGCACACAGATTTACCGGGAAGGCTCGCGGGTCTTCCCGGTCATCTCCCCTCCTCAACATTGGATTCATCTGGTACCGGGAGGACACTTCCCCCCTGGGAACGGTGATCAAGCTCACATTAAATCGTGACTACCCACACAGATTGAAAGCCGGAAGGGCGCGAAGCTAAGGACTGCAACGGGTATAATAATCTTCCGGGAGCGCGCCGCTCAGGCAGGAAGAGTTTCGCAATCAGATTCCGGTCAGGGAGAAATTAATATGGAAATTCGTCAACAAGATGCGTTGGATTATCACTCCAAAGGGCGTAAGGGCAAGATCGAGGTGGTGGCGACTAAGCCCTGCCGCACGCAGTGGGATTTAAGCCTTGCCTATACGCCGGGCGTCGCGGAGCCCTGCCTGGCAATTGCCAAGGATGATGACCTCAGCTTTGAATATACCGCCCGCGCCAACCTGGTAGCGGTCATTTCCAACGGCAGCGCCGTGCTGGGCTTGGGAAACATCGGCCCAGCCGCCGGGAAGCCGGTGATGGAGGGCAAGGGTATCCTCTTCAAGCGCTTTGCGGATATTGACGTCTTTGATCTTGAAGTGAATTCCAAAGATCCGGAAGAAATTATCAAGCTCTGCCAGCTGCTTGAACCCACTTTTGGAGGAATTAACCTCGAGGACATCAAGGCTCCGGAGAGCTTTGTGATTGAAGAGACCCTCCGCCGCACCATGTCCATTCCGGTCATGCACGATGACCAGCACGGGACGGCAATCATCTCCGGCGCCGCCCTGCTAAACGCCCTGGAGGTAGCGGGCAAAGACATTGGCAAGGTCAAGTTGGTCTTCAATGGCGCAGGGGCCTCCGCAGTCGCCTGCGCAGAACATTACATCCGCCTGGGTGCGAAGCGCGAGAATATTATCCTCTGCGATTCCAAGGGGGTGGTCTACGAGGGGCGCACGGAAGGAATGAATCCCTACAAAGCCCGCCTGGCCTCTAAGACCAGCCTGCGCACGCTGGCGGAAGCGCTGAAAGGAGCGGACGTTTTTGCGGGACTGAGCGTTCCGAACTCACTCACCCGGGAAATGGTTCGCTCCATGGCCGATCACCCTATCGTTTTTGCCATGGCCAACCCCATCCCGGAAATAAGCTATGAAGAGGCCAAAGCGGCGCGCGCGGACGTGATCATAGCCACGGGACGTTCCGACTACCCGAACCAAGTGAACAACGTGCTGGGCTTTCCATTTATCTTCCGGGGGGCGCTGGACGTTCGGGCGCGAACCATCAATCCTGAAATGGAAATCGCCGCCACGCGCGCCCTGGCTGCTCTGGCCAAAGAAGACGTTCCCGACGCCGTTTTGAGGGCCTATGGGCTGCGACGGCTGCAGTTCGGCCCGGATTACATCATTCCCAAGCCGTTTGATCCCCGGGTCCTGATCTGGGAGTCGGCGGCGGTCGCCCAGGCCGCGATTGAAAGCGGCGTCGCCCGCCTCCAACTCGATATGGATGAGTACCGGGAGCAGCTTTCCCGGCGCCTGGGACGAACCTACGAGGTTATGCAGAGCGTGCGGCAGCGGGCTAAGGCAGCCCCTAAGCGCATTGTCTTTTCCGAAGGCGAACATGAGAAGATTCTGCGCGCCAGCTACCAGCTCAGTGAGGAAAAGATCGCCCAACCCATTCTGCTGGGCCAGGCGGGGGTGATCCGGGCCAAACTTAACGATCTGGGCCTTCGCCGCTTTGAACCCGAGATCATCGAACCCCAGCACTCTTCTCGCCTGGAAAGCTACGTCGAGGAGTTCTACTGGCTCCGCCAGCGCCGTGGGGTCACGCTGAGCGAAGCGCACGAGCAGATGCTGAACCCGAACTACTTTGGCGCTATGATGGTCCGCCGCGGAGACGCTGAGGGCTTTCTGGCCGGGGTCTCCCAGCACTATCCGGAGACGGTCCGCCCAGCCCTGCAAATCATCCAGCTCCGTGAGAACGTCCGCCGCGTTTCCGGCGTGTACGTGATCGTCACCAAACAGCAGGTCTATTTCTTTTCCGATACCACCGTGAATATCGACCCCAGCGCCGAAGACTTGGCTGAAATCGCCGTCCTCGCCGCGGAGGTGGCGCGCGACTTTAACTGCGAGCCGCGCGTCGCGATGCTCTCCTTTTCAAACTTCGGCAGCACCGATCATCCGCAGACCAAAAAAATCCGCCGGGCCGCAGAACTGGTCAAGCAGGCCCATCCGGAAATGATGGTGGACGGTGAAATGATGGCCGACACGGCCGTGGTCCCGGAAATCATTCAGGAAGACTACCCCTTTTCAACCCTGAAGGGAGGCGCCAACGTCCTTATCTTTCCGGACCTTGACTCAGCCAATATCGCTTACAAACTTATGTTGAGGATCGGAGGGGCTGAGGCCCTCGGACCCATCGTGGTGGGACTTTCGAAGCCGGTGCACGTTTTGCAGCGCGGGGCGACCGTGGACGAAATTGTGAACATGGCGGCTATCGCCGTGGCCAACGCGCAGGCCGTGACGCGCACGCTGCCCTTGCAGCCCGCGACGGATAACCCTTAAAGCCTCAGGTGGCAGGCTGTTTTAGCGGAGTCGGTGGGGGTGCTTCTTGCGCCGTTCGTCCCAGCGCTTCACCATCTCGTTGAACTTATCCACTTGCTCCGGATTCAGGATGGCCCGCACGCGGGTGCGAGCCTCCTCCCGGATGGCTTGGAACTGCGGCTTGACTTGCTGCCCGATGGCTTCCTGCTTGGCATGCATCTCGTCAACGATCTGAGTCAACTGGGCGGTCTGCGAGGGTGAGAGATCCAGCCTCTCCTGCAAGACCCTAACCACATGATGCGGGTCCCGATTGCGCAGCCACTGGCCCGAATACCAGCCATACATGTAGAGGCAGGCGCCCCCCGCCACGATACCCAGCAAGAAAGTCAGCACAAAATAGAGGTAAATTCGGCGCGTCATCGCGATTCTTGTCCCCCCGGCTGGCTCTTGCCGGCCGCAACCGGCAG
>JBJKQF010000072.1:0-4278 GCA_046705545.1 Terriglobia bacterium | reverse complement strand
CCTCGAGATTTGCACCAGCCGCCAGAAGATCGCTGCCGGCCCCATCCGCCTTCGGTAAGCCTTGTTTGCGCAGCAGTCCGCTCCAACTCATAACTCTGGAACTTTCCTCGCACCTCATCGGGAGGCCGTCAATTTTCGGAATTTGTGATTTATAATTGCTCTCGCAGAGGGTGCTCCAGGATGAAAATAGAGCCAAGCAAAAGAGCCTAGATATGTATGTCAACTATAGGCCTCTAGCCCATTAAATGGGACGCACGGGATTTCTGGGACGAATTGGGCCTATTATGTAAGTTATTTGTTATCTTTCTGTTGCAAGGATAAAGAGTCCCGAAATCCGGATAGGCCAGGAAAAGTGTACCATTATGACACAGCGGGTAAAAATTACCTGGCCGAGATCAGAAAACACTTTCGGGCCTCAGAACAGCTGGAATTCATCTGCTGCTTGAGGCCCGGAAAATATAAGTCCTGAGTCCGCGCTCAGACCTTCGCCGCGGTGGCTCCGGCGGGCGCCGGTTCCTTTTCGAGCGCGAGGTCCAGCGCCTCCTGGATGGTCTTGACGTAGCGCAGCTTGAGTCCTTCCAGCATCTCGTCGGTCAGATCCTCTTTGGCGTTGGGCTCGTTTTCCGCGGGCAGCAGCACTTCCGTCACGCCCGCGCGACGCGCCGCCAGGACCTTCTCTTTGATGCCACCCACTGGAAGCACCTGGCCGCTCAAAGTGATCTCGCCGGTCATGGCCACTCGCGGTCGCACGGGACGGTGGGCCAGCGTGGAGACCAGCGCCGCCACCATCGTGATGCCAGCAGAAGGGCCGTCCTTGGGGATTGCTCCCGCGGGCACGTGGATGTGGATGTCCTGTGACTGGAAGAAGTCCGGATCGATGCCGTATTCCTCGACGTGCGCCCGCACCCAAGCCAGCGCCGCCTGCATCGATTCCTGCATCACCTTGCCCACGTGTCCAGTCATGGTGAAGTTCTTGCCGCCCTTCATGGAAGTTGCTTCCACAAAGAGGATGTCGCCGCCCGTGGGCGTCCACGCCAAGCCTACGGTGACGCCCGGCTTGCGCGTGCGGTCCACAAGCTCGGTTTCCAGGCGGAATCGCGGCACGCCCAGGAAGTCGCTGAGGTTTTCCTGCGTCACGGTCAGCTTTTCCGTTGCACCCTCGGCCAACTTGCGCGCCTGCTTGCGGCAGAGCGTTCCGATTTCGCGCTCCAGGTTGCGCACTCCTGCCTCGCGTGTGTAGTGCCGGATGACAGAAGCGATCGCCTCGCGCGTGAATTCGATCTGCTCGCCCAGCTTGACTCCATTCTCCCCAGTCTGCTTGGGAATCAGGTGGCGCGTGGCGATCTCGATCTTCTCTTCTTCCGTGTAACCCTGCACCTCCAGAATTTCCATGCGGTCAAGTAACGGCGGCGGAATCGTATCGAGCACGTTCGCCGTGCAGATGAACAGGACGCGCGAGAGATCGAACTGCACGTCGAGATAATTGTCGCGGAAGTGCGAGTTTTGCTCGGGATCGAGAACCTCCAACAGCGCGGAGGAAGGATCGCCCCGGAAGTCGCGCCCGATCTTATCCACCTCATCGAGCATGAAGACCGGGTCGCGCGTCTCCGCGCGCCGGATGCCCTGCATGATCTGGCCGGGAAGCGCGCCGATGTAAGTGCGCCGGTGCCCGCGAATTTCCGCCTCATCGTGGGTGCCGCCCAGCGAGAGGCGGATGAACTTGCGGTCCAGCGCGCGCGCGATCGACTTGCCCAGCGACGTCTTGCCCACTCCGGGCGGCCCCACAAAGCAGAGCAAGGGGCCTTTGAGCTGGGGTTTCAGCTGCAGCACCGCCAGGTAGTCGAGGATGCGCTCCTTGACCTTCTCAAGGTCGTAATGGTCCTCGTCCAAAACGCTCTTCGCTTTGTTGACATCGACCTTGAACTCGCTGACTTTGTTCCAGGGAAGGACGACGAGCCAGTCGAGATAGGTGCGCGTCACGTGGTAGTCGGCCGCCGCCGGAGACATCTTGGCCAGGCGGCTCAACTCGCGAAGAGCTTCCTTGCGCGCTTCTTCGGTCATGCCGGCGTTTTCGATCTTCTTGCGCAGTTCTTCGATCTCCTGCTGCTCGTCCGATTCGCCCAGTTCCTTCTGGATGGCTTTGAGCTGTTCGCGCAGGTAATATTCGCGCTGGCTCTGCGTCACCTGGTCCTGAACGTCGGATTGAATTTTTGAGCGAAGCTGGAGCACTTCAACTTCCCGCGCCAGCAGATGATTCAGGCGGTCCAGCCGCGACTGGAGGTCCAAGCTCTCCAGCAACTCCTGCTTCTCGGTGCTCGAGAGCGACGGGAGATTGTAGGCGATGAAATCCGCCAGACGTCCCGCGTCGTCGATATTCATGACCACGGTCTGCAGGTCATCGGAGAGCGTGGGGGAGAGTTGGACCGCTTGTTGAAACAGCGTGGTCACGCTGCGCACCAGAGCGTCAAAATCCGCCCGCTTCTCGGCTGGCAGGACGTCCGGCAAGGGCTTCACCTTGGCGCGGAGGAAGGGCTCTGTTTGCAGGACTTCATCGAGCGAGATGCGCTGCAACCCTTCCACGAAAATGAAGAGGCTCTCTGTAGGAAGCTTGATGATTTTGTGGATATAGGCCACCGCGCCAATCTGGTAAAGATCGACGGGCTGGGGCTTGTCCACGCGCGGATCGCGCTGCGCGAACACTCCGATGTACTTGTCGCCCTCGGGCAGTGAATTGATGAGCTCCAGCGAGCTTTCCCGCCCCACGGTGAGGGGCAAAATGGCATTCGGAAACAGCACGCTGTCGCGAACCGGCAAGACAGCTAGATTATTATAATCAGGTGTTTTCTTTGTTTGATCGTTCATAGTCGTATCGGTCTCCCGGAAGTCGAATTCGCGCGACACCTCAAGACACCTGCCGTGCTCGAACTGACGGGTTCCACTTGATTTTACCCTTCATTCTAGCACGTCGCTTTGGCGGGACTAAAAGAACCGCCCGGCGCCTCGATTCTTCGATTACTCCCGGTGCAGGATCAGCAGCTTTCATGTAATTTGATGCGGCGGGGCGCTAAACGTTTCCTGGCAAACTTGGCTTGCTATCCTCGGCCAAATCTATGCTTATGTGTTATCGGCATCCTGCTTCGATTATCTTGACTGATTTCACACCCGGAGAAGGAGCCAGGCGTCCGCGCGCATCCCGAAAATAGACTCCGGCTTCTGAGACCCGCGATTTCACCTGGCTTGGACCAGCCAGGACGTGCTATAGTCCCGCCAAACAATTCCAGGAGGACATCCATGGGAAGGAAGTATGGATGGGCCTTGGTGGCGGTGCTGTTTTTGCTGCCCCTGGCTCATGGCGCCGTGAACCCTCAAGACGAGCTGGCCGGAACGCTCAAAATGTTTTTCCAGAAGAACTTTGTGAATGACTGGCGGGGCTTGGAGCTGCTTCCGCACGTCCAATGGGCGCCGCTCCCCCCACGGATGCTGAAGAATTGCCTGCCGGATGGCGACTGCTTCATGCGCGAGGGCAAAGAGCTGATCGCCGGCAGAGCCTTCCTGGTGGTCGCAACCGGGGCCAGAACCATGGTCAACCACATCTATTTCCGGAATCTTACTGCGCCGGTGGGCGGGGCCGCAGTTGTCGAAGCTCTCAAACAGGCGTCCTTGCGGGCGGAACTGGCGCGCTGCCCGGTCAAAGGCGGAGCCGGCGGCACAAACTGGTATCGCATCGAAGGTCCGAGCCCCGGTGTTCTAGCTGTGCAAACCTCTTGCGCCGGGAAGCCCTGCGAAGGCTTTGCGCTCACGCCGGGCAAGCAATTGCCACCACTTCGGCCCAACCAGTTGCGCCTCTACTCGGAATCGTGTTCCTTGCCGGAAGAGAGTCGACAGCCCGTATCAACCATGCTGCCGGTCGAACAACTGGCTCACATGCTGGTGGCTCTTCTTCCCAAAAATCCCGCTGCGCCGCTCTACGACTGGAAGACCCTGGAGAGCCTGCCGACGGGGATCAAATGGAAGGCCGGAGGCGCGAAAAAGGGAGATCTCTCCTACAGAGGTGATCCCAACCCTTGGATGGACCAGGGCCAGACTGACTTGTCCGGGCGCAAATTCTACGTTCTGGCCAGCGGATCGCCGGCCCAGGTGAAGACGATCTTTTTGCAGGAGGGTGGAATGCACACGCGCGGAGAAAACCTGCTGCTCCGCGTCTATCAGCAAGGCTTCGCCGTTCGGCTGGCACGTTGCGGCCCCGTCTATACCAAGTCCACCAACAATTGGTACGAG
>JBJKQF010000071.1:0-15020 GCA_046705545.1 Terriglobia bacterium | reverse complement strand
TTGTTCAACCACCTTCTGGCTGCTCTGCTTCACGGAATCGGCGAAGGCCAGGAGACGCTCGGTGGCATCGGGACGGCGGTTTAAAATGACGTCTTCCACCAGCGCCAGGAGATCCTTGGGGATTTCTTCGTAGATGCCGAGCTGACCCGCGTTGACGATGCCCAAATCCATGCCGGCGCGGATGGCGTGGTAGAGGAAGGCGGTGTGCATCGCCTCGCGCACTACGTTGTTGCCGCGAAACGAAAACGAAAGGTTGCTGACGCCTCCGCTCACCTTGGCGTGCGGCAGCGTGGCCTTGATCTGCCGCGCGGCTTCAATGAAATTGACCGCGTAATTGGCGTGCTCCTCCATGCCGGTGGCGATGGTAAGGACGTTGGGATCGAAGATGATGTCTTCGGCGGGGAAGCCGACGTCCTCCGTCAGAATGCGATAGGCGCGCTTGGAGATTTCCACCTTGCGCTCCGTGGTGTCCGCCTGGCCTCGCTCGTCAAAGGCCATCACGATTACCGCCGCGCCGTAGCGCCGCACCAGGCGCGCGTGCTGCTTGAAGACTTCCTCGCCCTCCTTCAGGCTGATGGAATTGACCACGCCCTTGCCTTGCACGGCGCGCAAGCCCGCCTCAATCACGCTCCACTTGGAACTGTCGATCATGATGGGCACGCGGGCGATGTCGGGCTCGGAGGCCACGTAGTTGAGGAAAGTGGTCATGGCCTGCTCGGAATCGAGCATGCCCTCGTCCATGTTGATGTCGATGATCTGCGCGCCCGCCTCGACCTGCTGGCGCGCCACGGAGAGCGCCTCTTCCAGTTGGCCGTTCAAGATGAGCTTGGCGAACTTGGGCGAGCCGGTCACGTTGGTGCGCTCGCCGACGTTGACAAAGTTCATGTCCGAGCGGAAGGCGAGGGGTTCCAGGCCGCTCAGCCGCGTGGTGTGGTCTGGCTTCACCACCTGGTGCGGCTTCACGCCGCGCACCGCTTCCGCAATCGCCCGCAGATGCGCGGGGGTGGTGCCGCAGCAACCTCCCACGATGTTCAGCCAGCCGTTGGCGGCAAACTCCCCGAGATCCCGCGCCATACTTTCCGGCGTCTCATCAAAACCGCCAAAAGCGTTCGGTAAGCCGGCGTTCGGATAGCAACTGATATAAACGGGAGCAATCTGTGAAAGCTCTTCAATGTACGGCCGCATCTGCTTGGCTCCAAGGGCGCAGTTGATGCCGACGCTGAGCAGGGGAATGTGCGAGACGGAAATCCAAAAGGCTTCCACAGTTTGGCCGGAGAGCGTGCGCCCGCTCTGGTCCACGATGGTGACGGAAACCATCAGCGGCAGGCGGCGCCCCGATTCTTCAAAGTATTGCTCGATGGCGAAGAGCGCGGCCTTGGCGTTCAGGGTGTCGAAAACGGTTTCGAGCAGCAGCAGGTCCACGCCGCCTTCCACCAGCCCCCGAGCCTGATCGTAGTAGGCGGCGCGCAACTGCTCGAAGTTGGTGCCGCGCTGGGCGGGATTCGAGACGTCTTGCGAGACGGAAGCCGTCCGGCTGGTGGGGCCGAGCGACCCCGCCACAAAGCAGCGGCGCTGGGGGTTCGCGGCAGTGAACTTCTCGACCGCGCGCCGCGCCACCCTGGCCGCAGCCAAATTCAGCTCGTGGACGTGATCCTGAAGGCCGTACTCCGCCATCGAGATGGCATTGGAGTTGAAGGTGTTGGTCTCAATAATGTCGGCCCCGGCTTCCAGGTACTGCCGGTGAATGTCCTCAATGATGTGCGGCTGGGTGATGTTGAGAACGTCGTTGTTCAGGCGCAGGTCGCGTGCGTGGCCGGCAAACTTGGCGCCGCGGTAATCCGCCTCGCCCAAGTTGTGCGCCTGGATCATGGTGCCCATGGCTCCGTCGAGGAGCACAATGCGCTCCCGCAGGAGGCTTTCCAGCGGATTGTCGCGAAGTTCGCTTGCTTTCATTAGGCTACCGGTTTCCTTTCTTAAGAGCCCCGAAGTATGCGCCAGCGTGCGCAATCAGCGGCCTGATTGAGGTGCCAATTCGCCGCGCATCTGCTTGATCCCTTTTAGTATAGCAAGAGATCCTCCATCGCAGCGGAAAGCTCAGGCTGGGGCCTGGCCTGAGTTGAGCTTGACGCCCTGTGGTAAGCGGCCGACGGGGCAACCTGGAAGTCCCGGCCTCTGATACAATACCCGCGAGATTTTTGAAGGAGGCAAACGCCCGGCGCGAGGCAGCGGCCTTTCTAATCTGCGCGGATTTCCATAGCCTCCAGAATAAGAACCGCAGGGTCCGCAATCGGCGGACTTGGCGCAACCTGATGCAGAGGGAGAAATCAATGGCAAATTGGACGCGAAGAGATTTTGTTGGATCGCTTTCGGGAGCGGCGGCGGCAAGCATGCTGGGTGGGCAGCCGGCCGCCGGACAGCCGCTGCCGGAAATGCGGACGGGGAACGGCTCAGCGAAGATCAAGATCACCGACCTGAAGTGCGCCATCATCGGCAACAACCCGACGGTTCGTATTGTCACGGACCAGGGAATTTCCGGTTACGGGCAAGCAGAGTCGGTGAAGACCTATCTCAAACCGATGGTGCTGTTCTACAAGAAATATCTTCTGGGTGAAGACCCCACGGACGTGGCGCGGATCATGCTGAATATCCGCGCCATGGGCGCCTTCAAGCCTTGGGGCGCGGCGGTCAGCGCCATTGAAATCGCTTTGTGGGACGTGGCCGGGAAGGCGGCGGGATTGCCGGTCTACAAGCTGCTGGGCGGAAAAATCCGCGACCGCGTCCGCGCTTACGGAAACCTTGAAAACAACGTGACCGGCCTGGTGCTCCGCCATGAGCAGGATTACGTCGAAGCCATGACGAAGATGAAAGAGCTGAAAGAGGGCTACACGCTGGTTAAAGTGAACGCGGGCTTTCACAATCCGCCCATGCTGACGGACATGAAAAACGGTTGGTACGGCAGGGAGTGGACGCCTCCGATGGGTCCTTACATGGATCGCGGTCTGATGACCGAGCGTGGCTTTGATAAGGTCGTCTCTTGCGTGGAAGCGGCCAAGAAGACTTTGGGCAGCGAGATCGGGCTGGCGGGCGATTGCGGCCCGGGCTGGACGGTGAAGGATGCCATCCGCTTTGCGCGCGCGGTGGAACCGCTCCACATCACCTGGCTCGAAGACCTGATTACGGGCGACTATACGCCTTATCCGAACGCCCAGGTTTTCAAGCAGGTCACCGACAGCACCTCAACCCCCATCCACACCGGCGAGGAGATCTACCTGCGGGAGAACTTCAAGGACCTCATTGAAACGCAGGCCGTTAATGTACTCGGTCCCGATCCGGAAGACGTGGGAGGTATTGCCGAACTGAAGTGGATCGCTGAATATGCCAATCTCCACGGTATCCTGGTGGCGCCGCACGGCGTGTTTGACGGACTGTTCGGGGTGGCCGCGCAAGTGCACATGGGGGCGGCCATGCCGCAGAACTATATCGCTTTTGAATATGCGCAGGGCCAGCCGGCATGGTGGTACGACATTGTCGATGGATTGCCGGACCCGATCGTCAACAAGGGCTTTATCGAAGTTTGGGACAAGCCTGGACTCGGCGTCACCTTTAATGTCAAAGAGGCCAAAAAGCACCTCAAGGATGAAGACCGCGACTTCTTTGACTAGGGCGGGGGCGCACTCGGCTGTTTTATGGTCCGCGGTTTTTCTGCTGATCATGGGCCGGGTGCGCATACCCTCCAATCCCGGAACGCGGATTTGATCTGCGCGCCGGGATGTGCCTGCCAAGCCTGACTACAGCAAGCTCGCAATATACTGGTTGCGGGCGAGTGCCATCCAGTATTGCTACGAATGGGCCCTCAGAAGTGGCATCAAGCCGAAAGAACTGCCCCTGCGTAATCTCAAGCTACAAAATCCCACAACCAAATCCAAAACGGCCGAGCGCCCTCCGGAGTGGAAGTCTTGACAAAGTGTTATATTAGATTTAGTCTAATATTTCCATGGACGCCGAAGCCATTAAAAAATCTCTGGAGAGCAGCGGGTTGCGGTGCACGCCGCAGCGCTACGCCGTGATGGCGTTCTTGATGGATCAGACCAGTCATCCCACGGCTGCGGAAATTTTTGCGGCCGTGAATCACGCAGACCCGCGCTGCTCAAGGGCCACGACTTATAACAATCTGCGGGACCTGGTGCAGGCGGGTCTGGTGCGTGAAGTTGCCGTCGAGGGCCGCGCCGCGCGATTCGATGCGAAAGGCATGCGGCACCACCACTTTATCTGCGACCGCTGCGGTACGGTTGAGGATATGGAGTGGTACGACGTTCCCAAGCCTGCCGCGGGCTCCCTCGGCCAGCGAATTCTTCGCCAAAGCGAACTCATTTTCCGCGGCCTCTGCGCCAAGTGCGCTCCACGGCACTCTTCCCGTTCCGTGTCGTAAGCGCGCGGATAGAGGATTAACGCTGCCCGCCGCCCAGCGCGGCTGGCGGCGGTTGCGTAAACGGGAAACCGAAGAGGATCTACCCATGGATCATAAACCCACCCCAGCGGGAGCGCCTGTTCCCGCTCATCAGGAGCAAACCATGTCAACCGAAAGCAAGTGCCCGGTAGCGGGCGACGTTCGCAGACACACGGCGGCCGGAGCCACGACGAATGCGGACTGGTGGCCGAATCAGCTAAATTTAAAAATCCTGCACCAACACTCTGACTTGTCCAGTCCCATGGACAAGGAGTTCGACTACGCCAAAGAATTTAAGAGTCTTGACCTGAACGCTGTGGTCAAGGATTTGCACGCCTTGATGACGGACTCTCAGGATTGGTGGCCGGCCGACTTTGGCCATTACGGACCGCTCTTTATTCGCATGGCTTGGCACAGCGCCGGCACCTACCGCATCGGCGACGGCCGCGGCGGCGCCGGCACCGGCCAGCAGCGCTTTGCTCCGCTCAATAGTTGGCCGGACAACGTGAACCTCGATAAAGCGCGCCGGTTGCTCTGGCCCATCAAACAGAAGTACGGCCGGAAAATTTCCTGGGCTGACCTCATGATTCTTGCCGGCAACGTCTCCCTCGAGTCGATGGGGTTCAAGACCTTTGGTTTTGGCGGCGGGCGCCCGGATGTCTGGGAACCCGATGAGGACGTCTACTGGGGCCCAGAGGGCAAATGGCTGGCAGACGAGCGCTACAAAGGAGAACGCGATCTTGATAATCCGCTTGCCGCCGTGCAAATGGGCCTGATTTATGTGAATCCGGAGGGTCCTAACGGCAAGCCGGACCCCGTCGCTGCGGCGCGGGATATCCGGGAAACGTTTGCCCGCATGGCGATGAATGACGAGGAAACGGTTGCGCTGATTGCTGGCGGGCATACGTTCGGAAAGACCCACGGCGCCGGCGATGCAGCGCTGGTGGGCCCGGAGCCGGAAGCTGCTCCCATTGAGGAACAGGGCCTTGGCTGGAAAGGCAAGTTCGGCACGGGCAAAGGCGACAACGCGATCGGCAGCGGCCTGGAAGTTATTTGGACCACGACACCGACGAAGTGGAGTAACAACTTCTTCGAAAACCTGTTCGGGTACGAATGGGAACTGACCAAGAGCCCGGCGGGTGCGAATCAATGGACGCCGAAGAACAACGGAGGCGCCGGATCGGTGCCGGATCCGCACGATTCCTCCAAGCGCCGTACGCCGTCGATGCTGACGACGGATCTCTCCCTGCGCTTCGATCCTGCATACGAAAAGATTTCGCGGCGCTTCTACGAGCATCCGGATCAGTTTGCCGAAGCGTTTGCCAAGGCATGGTTTAAGCTGACGCACCGCGACATGGGGCCTATCTCCAGGTACCTTGGCCCGCTTGTTCCTAAGCAGCCCCAGTTATGGCAAGATCCGGTTCCTGCCGTGGATCATAAACTCATTGGGGCGCGGGAGGTCGCAGCCTTGAAGGCCAAGATCCTTGCTTCGGGCCTCTCGATTTCCCAACTTGTCACGACGGCTTGGGCTTCGGCATCGACGTTCCGTGGCTCTGACAAGCGCGGCGGGGCAAACGGGGCGCGCATTCGCCTTGAGCCGCAAAAGAATTGGGAAGTAAACGAGCCGGTCGCATTGGCAAAGGTCCTGAAGAAGCTGGAGGCGATTCAAAAGGACTTCAATCGCTCGCTTTCCGGCGGGAAGAAGGTCTCGCTGGCTGACGTGGTTGTCCTGGGTGGCTGCGCAGCCGTCGAGGAAGCCGCGAAAAAGGCAGGGCACAAGGTGAAGGTTTCCTTCTCACCAGGGCGCACGGATGCATCGCAGAAGCAGACCGATGTGCAAACATTCGCCGTCCTGGAGCCGACTGCAGACGGGTTCCGCAACTACCTCCGCAACGGTGATCCGAGGTCCTCGGAGGAGAGGCTGGTGGATCGGGCGCAATTGCTGAGGCTGACCGCCCCTGAGATGACGGTTCTCATCGGCGGCATGCGAGCCCTGAATGCCAACTTCGGGCAGTCGAAACTCGGGGTGTTTACGGATAAGCCCGGAACACTGACGAATGATTTCTTCGTTAACCTGCTCGACATGAATACGGAGTGGCAACCGTCCTCTAAATCCGAAGGCGTGTTTGAGGGAGTCGACCACAAGACGAAGAAGGTTAAGTGGACTGGCACCCGCGTTGACCTTATCTTCGGCTCGAACTCGCAGCTTCGCGCCATCTCGGAAGTCTATGGATCTGCCGACTCGAAGGAGACGTTTGTGAAAGACTTCGTGGCGGCATGGAGCAAGGTGATGAACCTTGATCGCTACGACCTTGGCTAAGCTCGTTGGGAAAGCGAGCGGGGTGTCTGGTCCTTACCCCGCCATTCCGGTTGCGAGGATCGGCATGCCGATTCCAGCGCTTTCCTTGGCTTCCACTGGCCAGATCGCGCGCCTCCTGATGCCGCTCGGTTCTTAACCGGGCCAGGGACGCGCAACGGGCCTTGTTCCTCTCAGGCGGCTTCGTAATTACCCGCGAAGCCGCCTATTTTCCCCTTGTCCCACACAATCTCTTTGCCGCGGCTGTGAAGATGCGTCAGCCAAGAGCCACCTCCATCTCTTGAACGCCAGCCTTCCAGACAGACAGCCCTCCCTGCTAATCCGCATCTTGTTCCTCATGATCCGTCCACGACAATATTCGCCTGTCTAGTTTTCGTGGAGTACACTACAGGCTTCAACCTCCTGTGATCCTCCGAAGCGCTCGCTCGAACTGTTTGTGGTCAGGGAAAGGAGCCAGCATGAATCGGCGAACTTTTATCGGAAGTTATCTGGCGGGAATCGGTGGGGCATCGGCTTGGCGCCGTGGTATGAAAAAGAATACAACCGAGGCCGGGAGCTGTGAAATTGGCTCGCCGGCGTCCGAAGCGAGCGGCAGCGTTCCCCGCGACGCCAAAGGTGCGGCATCCGGCGCCATTACGATGCTGTTCGGCGTGCAGGACACAGCCTCATCCCGGTGGGACGGCACGATCAAGATTTCAGGGGGGACGGTCTTACAGATTCGAGGCCATCACTTTGGGAAGGAAGATGAAATCATTGACGGCTCTGGATGGAAAGCCTCTACCAAGAACTGGCTGCCGTCGGTGGCGACGGGCGACCTGAATCCGACGGAGGAAGCGCGGCCTCATGCGACGCGGGTCAAGCCGGTGGGAGTGACCATCCACTACAAGGGCCCGGAAACCGCGAAACTTCACGTCAAAATCAACGGCGCGCACTATGACTATCCTGTAACCAAGGTTGCGGGCTCTGCGGAAGCGCCCTTTTTGGACACACCCTCAAAAGAATTTAAGTTCAGGATAAAGGATGTTCCGAATTCCGGCACACTGTACCTTTTGGACTCCAGAGTTCAGGTGTTTCGGGTACCGGTCGTCGACCTCGTTTCCGAGGGAGATCACGAAACCGACTATCCCGCCATGGTGCAGGACCGCGCGAACAACTTATGGCTGGCATGGGTGTCCTATCACAATCTTAAGGAAAACGTTTGCGTCAAACGATTCGGGGGAGGCTCGTGGTCCGAAGTTATGACCGCCACTCCTCAGCCGTCGGAAATCGCTTCCTGCGCGATGGCCGTAGACGGCAAGAATCGCATTTGGGTCGTGTGGTCCGAACATCAGGGCTCTGACTGGCACCTGATGGCCCGTTGCCACGACCAGACCTCCTGGAGCGAAGTCCGGCAGCTCACTCGAGGAAGAGGCAACAACTTATTTCCGCGTCTCACGGCCGATCAGCAAGGCAATTTGCACCTGGTTTGGCAAGGCATCCGGGGAAGCGGATCGAAGATCTTTTTGAAGTCAATGCAGGGTGGAGCTTGGTCCGGCGAGATTGAGGTGAGCGCCTGGGAAGATGGTGAGCGGGTGAACCACTGGAGTCCCGACGTGGTTGCGGACCGCGCGGACACAGTCTGGGTCGCTTGGGACAGCTATGTTAACGGCAGCTACAACATCCTTCTCCGCTCCGTGAAGAAAGGGCGGGCCGGCGGCTTACTGCGCGTGACCGATTCAGCCCGCTTCCATGCGCATGCGAACCTTGCCGTGGACCAGCAAAACCGGCTCTGGATTGCTTACGACACGGCTGATGAGAACTGGGGCAAGGACGTCGGTTACGACTTTGGAGGCGGCACGAATCTCTACCAATCCAGAAAAGTTCAGTTTGCCATTCGGTCCGGAAACCAGTGGCTACAGCCGCGCAGTGACCTTGTTGAAGCACTGCCGTACGGCGCTCGGGGCTTTACCCAACTTCCAAGATTGGTTCCCGACGGCAAAGGAGTGTGGGCGGTCTTCCGTTCGCGCACGGAAGCTGAAGTACCGATGACCCATTTCGCCTGGGGGGCGCGGTGGGAGTTGATGGCCTCCTATTATTCCGGTGACCGGTGGTCGAGGCCGGTCCCTATTCCCGATAGCCAAATCGATCACAACCAGGAAAGCCCTTTCGCCGGAGTCATCGACGGCAAGGGTCAGCTCTTGGTTGCGTTCGCCGGTAACGTTCAGCGTCCAATTGAACAATCCAACTCGCCGCTTCCGCTGGTGCCACCCGGACAGGGAATTCGCTTGAGCCGCTTCTTATTCTCCCAATCCGAAACGGGTGAATTGGGTGTGCGCGCAGCGGAGCCGCCCGCGCGGAAACCCGTTGAGCCCTTTGAGACGGACGACGTTGCCGCCGTTCGGAACTATGCGATCCATTTGAAGGGGAAAACCTACAAAATCTACCGTGGCGATATGCACCGTCACACTGAGATTTCTGGCGATGGTGGCGGGGATGGCAGCCTTTGGGATGCTTATCGATACGCTCTGGATGCCGCCAGCCTGGACTTCTTTGCCGTCACTGATCACATGGCGGGCTTCTCGGAATACACCTGGTGGCGCACCCAGAAATCCTCTGACATGTTTCACATGCCGGGCGTGCTGTTGCCGTTGTTCGGCTATGAAAGGAGTATCGGTTACCCCAACGGCCACCGCAACGTGGTGACGGCGCGCCGGGGAGTGCGCATTCTGCCTATTGCTCCCGGCGAGAACCTGGGGCGGGGAGGCAACGTGGCTCAAGCCTTGATCAAAGCGGAAGAGGCGATGATCGCAGGCCAGGCGCCTTCCTGGGCCGATCAGGAAATTGTCCGCAGCGACAAAATTCTTTACCCGTACCTGCGCCAGAACGGTGCGATTGCGATGGCACATACGCCGGTCAATATGGTGATGGGGACAGATTGGGGCGGCGAGAGTGGAACGATCACGATCGACCCGGAGCTTGAGCCGCTGGTGGAAATCTTCCAGGGAGCGCGGATTTCCTCTGAACACGAGGGCGCACCTCTGGCGCCTTCCAAGGATAATCCGGAATTACAACACGGCGAGGCGGGCGGCTACCAACGGCTCGGCTGGATTTGGAACGCCTGGAAGAAGGGTTACAAGCTGGGAGTCCAATCGAGTTCGGACCACACCTCCACGCACTGTTCTTACACTTTTGTCCTGGCGGAAGAAGGCACGCGAGAAGGCATGATGAATGGAATGCGCCGCCGGCACACGTATGCCGGGACGACGAATATCATCCTTGATTTCCGTTTGAAGAACGAGACGGAAGAATATCTGATGGGTGACGAGCTGGTTTCGCGCGTCATCCCGACCTTGAGAGTGAAGGCGCGCGGCGCAGGTCCGATTGCCCGGGTGCATGTCATTCGGGATAACCAATACGTTTATCTGGAGAGAGGCGCCGGGGCCCAAATTGAATTCACATATCGGGACAAGGTTTTGGCGCCCGGCGAGCACTACTATTATGTCCGGCTCGAGCAGGAGGACGGCAACGTAGCCTGGGCCAGTCCCATTTGGGTGAAGTATTTGGCATAAGGCTCGCAGCTTTTCGCACGGAGGTCTATAAAGGCCAATTGGGGATTTCGAGTTCCCGGCGCAGGGTCTAATCCAGAAGGAGGCGCGATGAAACGGCGAGAGTTCATGGCATCACTTGGGGCCTTAACGGTGGCGGGCAATATGGCAGGAAACTCACCGAAGTCCCCTTCCTCAGGCGACAAAATCGCTACTGACCGTTGGATTGAACTCGATCTCTATTGGTTTGACCGTGATGACATTGCGAAGTCGGTCTCGACTTTTCTGGCAACGACGCTTCCCATCTATCAGAACGCCACGGGCTGGCGAGGAGTAATTGTCAATGTGGGCTGGCTGATCGATTACATTGCCGGCTTCACCGGCCGGCTGGACGCCCGCATTCCGCTGGCCAAGTTCTCTTACCACCGCTTCAGTTTGGAATTGCCTCCCCAACTCTCGATTCCTCCGGGCAGGACCCCACAGGGAGTCCGCGAGTATGCTCCCTGGACCTACGCCGATCTCAAGAAGCTGGGCGAGGAATTCCGCCGCCAGGCCGCTGCCCGTTACGGCATGAAGGATTTCAAGTTCGGCACTTTCATTTTGGGCTGGGGGAATATCTACAGTTCCACAAGAACCGGATGGCGGGCCGAGCACCCGGAGGCATACGTCCATCACGGGAGTTCCGGCACGGGGGAAAGCCTGATTCCGGGCGCGCTCCTGCGGACCGACCGGGACCGTTACGCGGCCTTTCCGAACGGCATTCCCGGCCAGACTCCTTTTTATCGCTTCTTTGCCCGGCAGTGGGGACGCGTGTCGGAAGCCCTCGGGATTGACGCCCTAGTGCTGCGCGATGGGATGTTCGGCCAGGTCGAATACAAGGAAGTGGGACCCTACGGCCATCAGGGGTCTGCCAACCCCGCCGACATGGAGCGCTGGAACCAGTGGACGGCGAGCTTGATTCGGGAAACCAAGCAGGCCAAACCCCGCTGCCTGGTCATCGGCTATTCCACCGCCGTCTCCGCCGTGGCGGAATGGCGGATCGACTGCTTCGATCTGGAACAGATTGCCCAGGAAGGATACCTGGATGCCTGGATTGACCAGTCGTGGGCTGGGGAATGGAACGACTATGCCAACCAGGGGTTGTTGGGGTATACCTTCCAGCTTTCTTACATTCTCCTCCATAGCGCGCAGCTTGCCGCCACCCGCACCAGGCACTATGTTCTTATCGACCCGTGGGACGCCTGGGAACCCGCCGACCCTCTTCAGACCAATCCGCTGGGAGTGCGGTGGGAAATCTGGGCTTACACGCACGCGGCTGTCAAGACTCCCCAGGGGGAGAAGGTCCCCGCCGGAATCTATTTTTCCTGGGGCAACCGGGGCGGTCAGCTCTGGTCTGAGGACGCTGTCAATTTTCTTGCGCGTAACGCGGACGAAGCCACTGCCGATGCGCTCAACATGCGGGAGGCGCTGGGTCCGACGCTGGTCTATAACCGGGATTACTTGGCCTGGCTGAACCGCGAGCACCCCGATGTGCGCATGAAGGAATTCATCGATGATTATGCGGCGATGCTGATGAAGTGGCAGATCCCGATCCTCTCCGTGACCCGCCTGGAATGGATTTCCTCCGTCCATTCCGACATGTTCATCTTCCAGGCGCCCGCCAAGCTTCCGCCGAATGCGGTGGAGACGATCCTCGGGCTCTATAAGGCGGGTGAACCGCTGGCCATCGTTGCCGATCCCACCTGGGGGATTGACCCGAAGTTGCAGGAGATCCTTTCCCCTCCCGGGCAGACGCTCGACTATGAATCGCGTTTGCAAAGGGGAGCGATTCTTGCCCCGTTGCCGGGGATCACCGACGGGTTCCTCGTTCCGGGCGATTTTGACATCTGGCAGGCGTCTTACGCCGGCGCCGGGACGCCTCCCGGGCGGGTGGTTTACCAGACCGGCACGTGCCCGGACCTGCTGTTGAACGAGTCGGGAGGACACCACTGGCTCTACTGGAATCCGCCGTTCTTTTCCCCCGCGGCCTACACCGGCGGATCGCTTGAGGAACTGGCCGGCAATCCCAAGCCTTACATTCTGGCGTCACGATCGCTGCTGAAATTGCTGGAAGACGCGGGGCGTTCCCCCTTCGAGCCCTCCCAGCGGGTTATTCGCTTGTTGGTCTTCCATTGGTGGCGGCGGGAAGACGGAAAGATTGCATTCCTTGCCGGAAACCTCGACCGGGATCTTGAGGGAGGGTTGGAAACTCCCAAGACGTTGCCGCTGGATCTGCCGGCGTCTTTTATTTCAAGAAACAAAACCGCGGCGACCATCAGAGAATTGACGGGTGGCCGGTCGGTGAAAGCTCACCGAAAAGAAGATGGGCGGTGGAGAATCGACTTGGCTCTTCCCAGAAGCAGCTCAAGCGCTTGGGTTGTCGATTGAAAATCGGAAGAAGTGACCGGACTTTTGAAGCCGAAGGGTGCAAGTCCTTGTCACGGAAGGGTCCGTTTCTACGCCGTGTAAGTGCCGTAGGTGCGAAAGGCCTCATACATGGCCCGGATATTCTCTAAGGGAACGTCCGGCCCGACCTCGCCGCAAGCTACTACGCCGCCCTTAGATGACCCGCAAGCCTCAAAGGTCCTGTGGACTTCCTCCTTGACCTCGGCAGTTGACCCAAAAGGCATGACGCGTTGGCGGTCAATATCGGTGCGGAAGGCCACCCGTCCGCGAAGGTTGGTTGCGATCCATTCATGGCCGACAACGGGCACTTGGCAATTGATAACCTGGACGCCGATCTCGACCAAATCACCCAGGATGTCGCGCACCTGGCCGTCTGTGTGATACCAAACGTCCATGCCGCGCTCGCGAACGCGCTTGAACATTTCCGAATAGCGGGGCTTGAAGATCCGGCGCCAGGTTTCAGGTTTTATCATCAAACCGGTCTGCCCGCCCCAGTCGTCGGCAAAGTGCAGGCCCTCATACTCCAGGCCCGTCCAGCCGTCAATCCAGCGCAGGTTGAATTCGAGTAGGTCGTCAAGCAAGCGATAGAACTCCGGAGGTTCGGTCGCGATATCCATCAGAAAATTTTGCATCCCGCGAAGTTGCTGGAGTTCTTCAAAGTAGGTGATCCACGCTCCTCGGGCGTACCAGCGGTCGTCGTACCCCACCATGTGCCCACTGTACAGCCTTCCGGAAGGAGGCCCGACGTCAAAAACCTCCGGCCACTTGTACTCTTCGTAACACGCCAGATCTCCGATCGGCCATTCTACCGGGATGCCGCAGACTCCCAGCCACTCTGAGAACCAGATGGTGCCGAAGTCGTCGATGTTTCTTCCTTGCTTGTAGACGGCGGGAAAGTCCTCTCGGGGCAGGTCCTGCATGTAATCCCATCCGAAATCTTCTCGAAACTCCGTCAAGATTTCGTCCAGAGCTGCGCCGTATTTGATTTGCGCTGCCGGCAGGACGGCATGTGAGACGGGAGCGCGGTCGGGTTTCTGAAACTGGATGCACCGTTTGACTCGTTCTCTGCTGTTCACTCGAAGAAACTCCTTATCAGTACCGATATCTTACTCCTAGAATTGCTGAAAAGTCTGGTAACAAAATTAATGGAACTTCAAAGAAGGGACTTATTGCAGGCCCACTTTGGATAAAGATTTAAGTATCCTGTCGTGAATTAGTGAGGCTGCGGGTTCCGTTATGGGGTCTGACGGCTAGGCGTGTCCTACTTTGGATTTCAAATGTTGCATGTTTCTGCTGATCGGTGTATATTGCCGCCTGACAGGGTAGTACACAGATCATTAATTAAATAATTGATTAAGTGCAGTTGAGGACCTGAAACCCCTTGGAGGCCCTTCCATGCGTCTTCTTCGACTGAACTTATCCGCTCTTCGTGCCCGCCGATTGCCGCGCCTCCCGCGAACGGGTCTCTCTGCGATCGAATTTCTGGACTCGCAAGAGCAATTGTCCTTCACGCGCCGCGAGATGCTGGGATTGGCGGGAACCGCCGCGGCCAGCCTGCCCCTCAAACTCGGCGGGCCGCAAGGACACCTGCAATTCATCCCCGGTCAGAAGAGTGCTGCCTTCAAACTGGATGGCAGGGAGCGATGGTCGATTGACACTCGCCGATTTGCAGGCCATCCCACGCTGCGGACCGAGCGCGGCCGGAATGAAATTCTCATCACGCTTACCAACGCCCGCTACCCGGGCACCAACCTTCCGGCAGACATGGAGTGCACACTGACGCGCGCTGCAACGGGCTGGCACATGCGCCTGAAGCTGGCTCTGGGAGGTTTTGGCGCCCAAGCGCCGTTTGAGCGCTGGCTGCGCGGGGAAGCGAGCGCTCAGGCTTTTGTGAACCTCGATGAAAGCGTTGAGGTTTTGAAGGAAACCTCTCTTCTGCGCATTGTTGGCCGCGCGCAAGCGCGGTTCCTGCCCAACTGGACCCTTCGCCTCAGAGGAAAAGGCATCGCCAGGCTCAGCGGGTTTGGCGGCCCCACGGTTTCTGATTCCCTGATGGTTGCCTTGCTCGCTCCTGAAGAACCGAGTGTCCTAGGAAGGGCCGCGGAGCGCCGAACCTTGCTGGCGATGAACCGCGGAGGGCGTTCCTGGCCCTTTGAGCCGATTCTCGGCCCCGGGCATTCCTCTAACCTTGCTGCCTCATCAAAAGCTTTCGACCGCATTCGAATCGAAGCCGGCGAGGACCCGGAAGGGACCTTCAGCAACGCCCTGATGGCGGAGTCTCTCGGCG
>JBJKQF010000070.1:0-20243 GCA_046705545.1 Terriglobia bacterium | reverse complement strand
CCTGGTTCTTCTCCTTCGAGCAGCGCACAACTTCCCCTTCTCCGGTTACCACTTCAAGCTCCAGAACATTGTCCGCCTGGGTGCCGTATCTCCAGGAAGCCACACCCAGCCCCCCGGTCGATAGAGTACCCCCAACCGTCACGCCCAGATTGTTTGTAAGAACCGGAGGGGAGAGGTGCTGCGGGCCGAGTTGCTCAACCAGGGAACGCCACTTGAGCCCCGTCTGGCAGACTATTGCACCCTGGCCGGCATCCACCTTGGAAATTTGATCGAGAGATGTCATATCCAGCACAATCTGGTCGGAAAGCGACTGGCCAGTTTGAGAATGTCCACCGCCTCGAGTAGAAACAGAAAGGCCATGCCGAACCGCGAACTTGACGGCGCTCGCCACGTCCTTGCTCGACGCTGGCCGAACCACAGCGGCCGGTTTCCGCGCAATGATGTGCCCAAAATCCGTCGAGACATTCGCCCGGGAGGCATCGTCCGTGAGAACTTGCCCCTCGATTTCCCGCGCCAGTTCGGCAGCCCAAACCATGTCTTTCCCTCCTCAAATAAAACGCTAAATCAATGAAACCCCGCCCCATACAGTTTCTCAAACTATCACAGACCGCGCCTAGCCCACAACGGCGCGGCGAGCGCTCATCCTTAGAAGATACCTCTTCCAGACGACTTCCATGCACAGGCGAAACTTGTTCACCGCTTTTGCATCATGTAAGATGACGAATGGCAGGGCAGGAACCGGAAACAACTATGTTGAGTTAGAAAGGTGTGGAGGTGTCATTGTGGCTGAAACAGCCAAGTACGATGTTGCGGTGATTGGAAGTGGTCCAGGAGGGTACGTCGGAGCGATTCGAGCCGGCCAGTTGGGGCTGAAAACCGTCCTTATTGAAAAAGACAACAAGTTCGGCGGAACCTGCCTGCACGTTGGATGTATTCCCACCAAAGATCTGCTGCTGAACGCCGAAGTTTACGATTACTTCAAGCACGCCAAAGAGTTCGGCATCGATTGCAAAGGTTTCACTCTTGACTGGGGCGTGGTGATGGCGCGCAAGGCCAAAGTGGTGACCAAACTGGCCAAAGGTGTCGAATTTCTGCTCAAGAAGAACAAAGTCGAGATCGTGCAGGGTTATGGACGCCTGGCGGGCGCCGGCCGCATCAGCGTGACGGACGCCAAGAACCAAACCCGCGAAATTCAGGCCAAGAATATCGTTCTGGCAACGGGTTCAGAAGCCAAGATGATTCCGGGCCTCGAGCCGGACGCCAAAACCATCTTGACCAACAAGGAAATCCTGGATCTCAAGGCCGTTCCAAAATCCATGGTTGTGATCGGCTCCGGCGCGGTGGGCGTGGAATTTGCTTCCATCTTCCATCGTTTCGGAACTGAGGTAACGATCATCGAAATGCTGCCGCGCATCGTGCCCCTCGAGGACGAAGAAATCTCCGCCGAACTCGAGAAGGCATTCAAGAAGCAGGGCATCAAGGTGCATACCGGGGCCAAAGTCCAGAAGGTCGCCAAGGGAGCAAAGGGCGTCTCCGTGGAGTTTACCGACGCCCAAGGAAAAACACAGAAACTCGATGCGGAGAATTGCCTGGTGGCGGTAGGGCGCGCGCCCAACACCCAGAACCTCGGCCTGGAGAAGACTCGCGTCAAGCTGGAGAAGGGATTCATCAAGGTCGACCCTTACATGCGCACTGACGAGCCGGGAGTCTACGCGATCGGCGATGTGGTGGCGGCAAGCCCGCTGCTGGCACATGTGGGATCGATGGAAGGGATCGTTGCCGTCACTCACGCGGCCGGCAAGCCCGCCGAGCCGATCAACTACCGGCAGATTCCAAATTGCACTTACACCGAACCGGAAGTTTCCAGCGCGGGGCTTACGGAACGCCAGGCGCGCGAGGCCGGACACAAGGTGAAGGTCGGGAAGTTTCCTTTTGCGGGCAACAGCAAGGCCGCCATTTTGGGGGACCAAGCGGGTTTTGTCAAAATCGTCGGCGATGAACGCTACGGTGAAATTCTGGGAGTTCACATGATCGGGCCGCGGGTCACGGAAATGATCGCCGAGGCGGTCGCCGTCATGCGCCTGGAAGGAACAGTGGAAGACCTGGAGCATACGATTCACCCGCACCCCACGCTGACGGAGGCTGTCCCGGAAGCCGCGCACGCGGTCTTCGGCATGGCAATCCACATTTAGCACGCTAACTTGGGAGCGCCGCGGCGCCCGGTCAAGAAGCAGAGGTTAAGCGCCTTCCAGATGCTCTACCAGGTTGAACAATTGGGAGTGGTGGATTACGCGGAGGGGCTGCGGCTTCAGCAAGCCCGCGTCGCTGCGCGCAAGTCCGGAACGATTCCGGATACGCTACTGCTCCTGGAGCATCCCCACGTCTACACGCTGGGACGGAACGCCAACCGCGAGAATCTCCTATTTTCAAGGGAACGCCTCTCGCAGCTGGGAGCCCAGGTCTTTGAGACGGACCGCGGCGGAGACGTCACCTACCACGGGCCCGGCCAGTTGGTGGGCTACCCCGTCTTCGATCTCAAACAGCATCGCAGGGATATTAGCTGGTACATGCGCACGCTCGAGGAAGTTTTTATTCGCGTCGCGGAAGGCTATGGAATCACTGCAGGACGCCTCCGCTCCGCTCCCGGCGTTTGGGTGGGCAACGACAAGCTGGTGGCGATGGGGGTACACGTCTCCCGCTGGGTCACCTCCCACGGCTTTGCGTTTAACGTGAATACCAATCTGCGCTTTTTCGAATGGATTGTGCCTTGCGGTTTGCGGGACAAGGGAGTGACCTCGCTTAAAAAGCTGTTGGGCCGTGAGATTTCCATGGACGACGTCAGGGAGCGGGTGATCCGGACTTTCGGCGAAGTGTTCGGGCTGGAGATGGCGAATATGCACTCCGAAAACCACGCTCCATTCCGCGCCTAACTGGCCGGTTGAAATGCAGCTCCCGACGGCGAGCGTTGGCCCCTCCCTTTGGTAATACATCCTCAGCGGCACGAAGAACGATGAAGAAAGCCCGAAAATTCCAGCGGCCGTCGTGCTCAGCAATGAAGACGCCCGGCCGAGGTCGTTGACCTGTGTACCCTGTTGCCGTACGATGAGCAATGCGCGCCGGCCAGCGCACAGAAAGTGACCAAGGCGGCGCGGAAGCTTATGGCCTATTATCGGGCCGCCTGAGACCACGATGCCGGCCCGGCAAGGAAACATCGCTGAGCGAGAGTCCGGCAAGCCGTTGGCTTTCTAATTCCTGACGAGGAAACTGATGTCCATGAACGTCATGATGCCCCAGATGGGCGAAAGCGTCGCCGAAGGGACCATCATCAAGTGGCTGAAGAAGACTGGCGAGCGCGTCGAGCGCGATGAGCCCTTGTTTGAAATCACCACAGACAAGGTTGACGCTGAAATTCCTTCCCCAGCCACCGGCATCCTCTCCAAGATCCTGGCCACCGAAAACGAAACCGTGGCCGTCAATACCGTAGTCGCCGTTATCGACGGGGAAGGCTCCGGCGAAGTCGCCGCAAAGCCGGCATCAGCAGCAACCGCGGCCCAGGCGACGGGGGAGGCGCCACGCGTAATACCCGGACCGGCAAAGGATGAGACGCTTCCCCCGGCAGAGGCGTCGCAGATTCCTCCGCCCCCGAGCGGTGAAAGAGTCCGATCTTCGCCCCTGGTGCGGCGCATCGCCCGCGAGCACGGCGTGGATCTGAACCGCGTTCAGGGGACGGGCCTGGGCGGCAGAATCAACAAGCGCGACATCCTCGACTTCCTGGCTCAAAAGGCGTCGCCCGCGGGAAAAAGTCCTGCCCCTGCAATAACAACACGAAAGGCTGCGGGAGCCGAGTCCACACTCGGACCCACGATGGAACAGATCGAGTTCACCGGGCCGACTCATGTGGTCATGATGACTCCCATCCGCCGCCAGATCGCCGAGCACATGACCGCCAGCAAGAGAACCTCGGCGCACGTGACCACTGTCTTTGAAGTGGAAATGACCAGCGTCGCGGAGATGCGCGCGCGCATGGCGCAGGAATTCGAGCGCAGCGAAGGCTTGAAGCTGACCTACACGCCGTTCTTTGTCCGGGCCGCCGTCGAGGCCCTCAAACGTTTTCCAGCCTTCAACTCTTCGGTGGAAGGCACCAACGTCATTTACAAGCGAGCGATCAACGTGGGAATCGCCGTGGCGCTGGAAACAGGATTGGTGGTGCCAGTCATCAAGAGCGCGGACGAGAAGAACTTTCCGGGCATCGCGCGGGCCGTGCAGGATCTCGCCGAGCGGGCGCGCTCCAAGCGTTTGAACGTCGAAGACGTTCAGGACGGAACGTTCACGGTGACAAATCCGGGCATCTTCGGCAGCTTGTTCGGAACGCCGATCATCCACCAGCCCCAGGTGGCGATTCTAGGCGTCGGCACTATTGAAAAGCGACCCGTGGTCCGCAACGACGCCATCGCCATTCGGGCCATGGCTTACCTGTCGTTGACCTTTGACCACCGGATCATCGACGGCGCAGCCGCCGACCAATTCATGGCTTATTTGAAAGCCCGTCTGGAAAATTGGGAAGAGCCTGTGCTCTGAGGGACTCTACTCGCCGGCAATAAGGCAGTGGGAGCGCTCAGGGCTGGGACGTCGCCAGCCGGTCCACCAAGCCGTTCAAATCATCCCTGCAAGCAGCGGAATCGAAACCCTGCTCCTTCATTTGCGGAAGAAAGCGCGCCAAGTTCTCTGCGAAGAATTTCTTGGCGCGGTCCGGCTGGCCCAGAACTCCATATTGGGCGGCAAGCGTCTGAAGCAGGCCGAGAGAAGGCTGCTTTTCCCGCGACCACTTCGCCAGATTTTCCCGCAAGACTCCTTGCAGATACTCGCTAAAGCGCAGAGTCTGGTCTGTGTACTGGCCTTTGGCGTATGCATAAATGGCAATCACGTCCGCCGCGTCCTCTTGGGGACCACAGGCCGTAATTTGCGGCCGATGAACCACCAATTCCCACTGAGGGCTTTGGCCAATCCGGCGAACGTCCAAGCTGTCAAAGGGCCAGCCTCCCAAACCTTCGATATGGCCGATGGGCTTGAGGGAATCCGCATCGATCTCCAGGACGTTGATGGTAGTGCAGCAGTGGTTTCCGCCTGAATATTGCCCCACCAACAAGTCCGCTTTGCCGTTCGCGGTAAGATCACGCCTGTAAAGCGATCTCGGCCGCCCTCCCCGCACCGGAAATCCTCGGCGTCCCGCAAAATCATAAAGGGCAGTCCAAGCTTCCCGGGCGCCTTCCAGCGTGGTGAGATGATAAACCGACTGATTTTTGCGATCGTAGATGATCAGCTGTCCGGGAGCAAATCCCAAGGTAATGGAGTTGGAGCGGTACAGGACCGCCCGATAGTCACGATTAATCTGAAAAGTGCGAATGGTCTGATATCCCGGAATCTCCGGGAGGGCTCCCGAGGGAGTTGCTTTCCCCAGCACGTACTGCTCCGCGGAAGAAGCGACTTTCTTCAGGGTAGTGGCTTGCCAATTGCGGAGAAGACCCAGAACTAAGAGGAAGGCGAGGCCTGCCAGCAACGTCGAAATGAGAAGTTCACCCTTACGCATTTCAGCCAGGCAATCGCCGGAGAGGGTTAAGAATCGTCACACTGCATCGTCCTCTTCATTAAATCACGAGTCCCGCGGATTGTCATGGAAGGAGCGCCAGCGCTACGGAACAAGCCGACGGAAAGAATCCAGCGTCCAGCGATCCGCACCTTCATCGTGGCGAAGGACGTAGAGATTGCCGTCGTCAGCACGAACCTTAAAGCACTGGTAACCCGGTCCGTACCATTGGTCCAGGATCTCTTCCACCTGAAAAGTGGGAGCCTGCTTTCCACGCGACCTGAAGCGGACAGGGCGCTCGTCGGCCTTGTATCCGGCGTAACACTCGACATGGAGTTCGAGAGCCAAGGAGGAAGAACTATCCTTTGCTTAGACGACCAATTCCCGGTGGATGGACCGGGCCAAATCATCCGCGAGCGAAACCGGCCGGAGGTCAATCCCGCCTTCCTGCAAGATGTTCTGCGATAGCACCGCAGCGGGGTCGTCCGGGCCGGCCATGCCCTCAACCACCGCCGTGAGTTCAGCGGGCTCGCGGCGCCGCACGTGGTCCATGGTATAAACCAGCACCTTGGCAAGCTCCGCATCGCGGTGGAGCGAGAGGGCGTGAATAAGCTTGATGTGGCCGTTCGGTTTGCCCTCCAGTTCCAGAGGCCGGTAGCCAAAATCAAAAGCGAACGGATCCCCCGGCTGCGTCCAGCGAGCGGCCGGGATATTCCTCTCCATTCGCTCCCACACTCCGGCGCGGACGAGGGAAAGCCGCAGGCGCTGCTTGATCCGTACTCGAGAATCGACGGGAAGCGGGCCCTCGATCCGGGCGCCCACGTAACGATCAAACAAACCCTGAAGGTCCACGGCCGGATCGCGGAGCAGGCAGGTCCTGGCGGGAGAAATCTGCACGAGGTTTGAATACGACTCCTCCATCAGACTCAGGTAAGTTGGAAGAGCCTCGCTGTGCTCCTCAATCTGTTGCTCGAAATCCTGCTGGAGCTCGCGCAGAAAATCCACGTCAGCCTGGGGATGAAAGCGCTTGACGCGGCGGAAATCGTCGGTGAAAAGACAGCCCAGGTAGTTCTCCGCAGGACTAAAGAGCAAAACGCCGATGTTGAGATACTCGCCCCGCACCGGGTCCGGAACATAGTGAACCAGGAAGACCGAGCACTCTTTAAGCTTTTGCTCTTCAGCCATCGGATTTCTTGCCGCCCTTCAGAACACGTTCCTCCAAGTTTCAGTTCCAGTTTGGAAAAGGCGCCAGCGAACTGTTCTTCGCGTCAATGATGAGCTGGCGGACACGGCGACGGCGCGCATACAACTGTTCCATCAAGCGCGACATTTGCTGCGGATCGTCGCCACACCACTCCTCAGGAATAGAGCGAAGTCCTTCCTCTATCTCGCTCGGCTCCAGATTTTCGATTCGGGATAAATAAGGCTCAAACGATTGCAGCCCCCGCACGCTTTCATAGACCAAGCGCCTCGGGTACAGGCTGCGAAGGGGACTGTCAGGAAAATTCCATTCACCGTCATTAAAGCAGAACCCGTGGTCGATCAGCACGGCGGAATAGCCGGCGCTGCTTTTGCCGGAGTCGCGGTAAAAGATCACCTGGCGTCCGTCGCAATTGCACGTCCACTTATCCAGCACATAGGCGCCTACAAAGACCAAGGCCAGGTTGGCCACGCGCCGCAGCAGACGGTCTGGAAGGAAATCCACCACCAGCGTCCGGCTGGGTGGCCCGGGAAACCTCGATCCGAATTGCAGCCCGGCAACGCATGGCTCTTGCCGCGCCGCGATTTGGAACTTCATCAGCGGGTTGCCGGATATCAGGCTGAGTGAAACTTCCACAAAAGCCCGGCCCGGAACGGGAAGCCCTATCAGAGCGGCCAAGTGGCTGGCCAGCATCTCATTAGCGAGGATTCGAACGTGTTGGGGATTGTTCCGAAATTTTACAACGTAGGTCGATCCGTCGTCGCAGCCCAGCAGAAAGGGCTGAGAGCCGCCACGCATGCGGCGGATGAACTCCGTGGCAAAAACTTTCGGGATTTCCGGAAGCTTCCTCGGCTCCGTGCGCGAAACTCCAGATAAGGCAAGGGACTCACCTTGAGGCGCTGCCCTCGAGATATCCCGACCCTTCATAGGCTCTGCTTGTGAACTAAGATGGCTTCCGTCAAGCCACATGGAACGAGCGCCAAGCGAGCCTCCTAGCGCCAAAACCTTCCAGGCTGGAGACAATTTTCAGCTGGCGCCCGATGGTTCCCAGGGCACCAATCTTCGGCAGGCCCCTCGGTTCAAATCTCGCAAGCTTTGCCGAAACTCGGAATCAGCGCCGACGGCCTTTCTTCTTGCCTTTGCCAGCCGCGGGCTTCTTGCCGCGTTTCGCTTTAGGAGTTTTTTTGGCCTTGAGAATCTGCTTTTTGGCCTTGGACCGCTCGGCCCTGGTGGCTTTCTTGGGCTTGGCCTTCACAGCCTTCTTGCGCAATGCTTTCTTGGCTTTCTTAGGCTCAGCCTTGGCCGCCTTTTTAGGTTTCGCCTTTGGTTTCGGTTTGGCTTTCGCAGCCTTTGGGGGTTTGGCCTTTGGAGCGCGGCGCTTCATCCGGCCGGCAGGCCGGCCAACGGCTGACGGAACTTCGGCAGGAACAGGCATCTCCACAGGTTCGATCAGGTCTACCTCTTCCGACTCCTCGGCGACCTCTTCAACGAGGTCCTCCAGCTCATCCCCAATTCGGTCTTCATCCATGTCCTCTTCCTCCTCAAGAAAATCGGAGGAAAGCTCGTCGCCATAATCTTCTAGGTCGTCTCCAAGCTGCCCTTCTTCGTCATGGAACTCCATGGGATCCTCCTCTAAGATCGCCGCCTGTTCTTGTCTCTGGATGCCGCGGATGACAGGTTTAGCCATCATCCGTGGCGGCTTTATCACCGGAAATTAGTATTCTTAAAAGTCCTCTCCACTCTTGGCAGCCGGTTTAATCGGCTGAAACCCCATACAGGGTCAAAGTCTGTCCAGGAACAATAAGCGCGCCGTCCAAATGGTTCCAGCGCTGAATTTGTGAAACCGTCACATCAAAGTGTCCAGCAATCTCCGCCAAGGTATCTCCGTGCCGAATGCGGTAATGGTAAGCCGAGGCGGACTTTCTTCCAACATTATGCCGCCCGTCAAGTTGAGCCGTCCGTGTTTCGCCGCGCAACTTTAAGATGGACCCTACCACAATGGTGGAACCACTCAGATGGTTCCACCTCTGAATGTCCGCAACCGTAACATGGAAACGCTTGGCAATAGAGAAGAGGGAATCTCCCGGCTGGACGCGATATTCGCTGGCTCTAGCGCTTTCCCGACCGGACCGGCCAGCTAAGCTCTCCTCGCTTGACCCGCCCGTTCCATAAACCCGCAGGGTCCTTCCGACAACAATCTCAGATCCTCTCAAGTGATTCCAGCGGCGAAGATCCGCCACCGTGACATGGAAATGGCTCGCAATCACTCCGAGCGTGTCGCCCCGCCGCACGCGATACTCATACACACCACCGTGCCACTTGCCGCGACGGCCTCTCTCGCGAGACCAGCTTGCCGCTTCCCTGCCATACAGTCTCAGCGTTCTGCCGGCAACAATCGTCGAGCCCCGCAAGTGATTCCAGCGGCGGAGTTGGGAGACCCCCACGTGGAACCGAGCGGCAATCCCTCCCAGCGTATCCCCGCGCCGGATGCGGTAGCGGACTGAGCGTCCTTCCCGGTACAGCGGTTCCCGGCCCGGAGGAAGAGGAAGAATTAGGTCAGCACCGACTTCCGGGTCATCTCCTGGTTCCAGGTGATTCGCCCTCGCCAAAGCGGCCGGCTGGATGCGGTACTTGTGCGCAATGGCCTGGAGCGTCTCCCCCTCCTTAACTTCATAAGCCCTCCACCACATGCGCTTGGCAGGGGGAATCTCGGCAATCCGCTTCTCGTACAGTTGCTCGGTCCCGGCGGGAAGGTTGAGCACGTACTTCGGTTCATTCAAGGGAGTACTCCAGCTCATCAATCCCGGATTGAGGTTGACCAATTCCTTGACCGGCTGCCCGATGAGTTCCGCCACTAAGCGAAGATCAGTGGGAGCAGTAACAACAACGCGATCCACCCTCAGCGGAGGATCAGGCTGAACGTCAAAGCCGTAAGCCCGAGGGTCCTTGGCAATGAGCGCGGTGGCAATAATGATCGGCACATAATTCTCGGTTTCAGCGGGCAAGGCGTTCAACTCGCGGAGCTTCCAGAAATTTGCGTAGCCCGTCCGCTCGATGGCTCGTTGGACGTTCAAGGGACCGCAGTTGTAGGCCGCCATCGCCAGATACCAATCCCCGAATTCCTTGTAAAGATCCTTCAAATGGTGAGCCGCAGCCTCCGTCGATTTCTCGGGATCTTCGCGCTCGTCCACCCAGCGGTTGATCTGGAGCCCGTATCCCCGGGCGCGCGACGCCATGAATTGCCAGATTCCTCGCGCCCCGGCTCGTGAGACAGCGAACGGATTGAAAGCGCTTTCCGCCGCAGCAAGGTAAATCAGATCCTGCGGCAAGCCCTGCTTGCGCAGGATCGCGGAAATCATCGGCTGGTAGATTCCCTCCCGCTGGAGAATCTTCTCCATGAAGCCCTGGCCGCGATTTTGAAAATAAGTAAGAAATCCCGCCACGTAGTCATTGGAAACTAACGGCAGGTCTGAACGGACGGATTGGAGTTCGCGTTCAACGCGCTCGCGCACTTTCGGGTCAACCGGAAACGTGAGGCCGGCAAAGGACTCGATCGGGGCGGGCTCATATTCGTGCTGGCTTAAGGTGTCGCCGTTTTGCAGAGTTGCGACTTCAAGTCCATAAGTGTTCTCGACCAGCTTATCGAACTCGGCCTGCAGGCGCGGGCTGCTTTGAATGTCAAAGTTCGACTCCAGTAGCATGCTCAAAGCGCGGTCGAACTTCTGCTTGGCTTCTTCCAGGTTTCCAGACCGATACGCCTGCATTCCCTGGTTATATTCCGCGTCCACCTGGGAGATCAGGGAGGCGATCGGACCCTGGATCTGGGCTTCGGAGGCTCCAGAAGCCGACTGGAGGGTTTGAAGCTGGGATTCCTGGGCAGGGGGAACCGCCGAGGTCGGCGGTTTAACGGCAACTCGCTGCTTGGATGCGCAGGAACCAAAGACAAGAACTACACCCAAGATGAACAACGCCTTCCCTTGCCTCACCTTTGCCTGCCTTTCGCTTGCATTCGGCTTCCCGGCGTCTCTCGGGGAAGCGGCATAGCCCGATTTTACGTAGTGAAGCGCAATGGGTCAACCTGAAAACGGACGCCCATCGGCCTGAAATCAGAGTCCGTTAGCGCCTTTAAGGGACCCTGGTCGCCAACACATACCGCAGTTATGAGCGGCGACCCGTAACATCCATCCAGGGTCAGCATCTAAGCAGCCAGAAAGGACTTCCGGGCCTGGCGGGCACCGTTGCCAGAGCGGCCTGCGATTGAGCGCACTGAGACTCCCGTCCGGAACCTTCGCTGGCAGGGCAAAGAGGCGTCAGTTATAATCATTTGGACTTTCTTTCTTTGTGGGGCGCAGCTTAAGCCGCGGCCTAAACAGGATCGGCCACCAAATCAAGATGCGAAATCCCATTCGTCCGCTTTATCCCTACCTAGCCAAGTATAAGAAGCGCTACGTGATAGGCTTCTCTGCCCTTATCATCACCCAGGTGGTAGGCGTTACCGTTCCGTTGATCATCAAGGACGCGATTGACGGCTTGACCCGGGAAATTACCTCCGAAAAACTTCTCTTCTTTTCCGGCCTGCTCCTGGGTGTCGCTTTGACCAAAGCCGTTTTCCAGTTTTGGATGCGCTGGATGCTGATCGGCATTTCACGCGACGTGGAGTACGACCTCCGAAACGACCTTTTCCAGCACCTCATGCGTCTGGACCTGAAATATTACAACGAGCATCGCACCGGGGACTTGATGTCCAAGCTGACCAACGACTTGAACGCGGTCCGCAACATCGTCGGTCCGGGCATCATGTATTCCGCAAACACGATTGTGACCGGCATTGCCACCATCATTTTGATGGCCCACTTGGATGCCCGGCTCACCCTGCTGGCGATCGCCCCCTTGCCGCTGGCCTCCCTGGCGGTCAAGTTCTTCGGACAGCACATCCATGAGCGATTTGAGAAGATCCAGGCGATGTATTCAGAACTAACGGAAAAAGTCCGGGAGAGCCTATCGGGAGTCCGGCTGGTCCGCTCTTTCTGCCAGGAGGAGGCAGAGAAACAGGAGTTCGACCGCATGAACCGGCTTTTTGTGGAAAAGAACAAAGGGCTCATCTGGATCACGAGTTTTCTCTGGCCTGCCATGGCCCTCCTTTTTGCCGCTTCCTTTCTACTGATCATGGTGGTGGGCGGCGAGCACGTGCTGGCCGGTGACATCACCGTGGGGACCTTTGCCGCGTTCAACATCTACCTGATGTATCTCATCTGGCCCATCATTGCGCTCGGCTGGGTCACCAATATCGTCCAGCGCGGACTCGCCTCGCTCGGGCGCCTTTGGACGATCTTTGCAGCCCAGCCCGGCATCGATGACCGCCATGTCCCCGCGAACCCAGTTACTGCACTTCAAGGCGAAATCGAATTCCGGCACCTCAACTTCAGCTACAACGGGTTTCCGATACTCAAGAACATCAACCTGCGCATTCCCCCGGGACGCACGGTGGCAATTGTGGGAGCCACGGGTTCGGGGAAAACCACGCTCGCCTCTCTGGTACCCCGGCTTTACGATGCGCCGGAGGGTACCGTGCTGATGGACGGTGTCCCTATTCGGCACCTGCCTCTCCAAGTCTTGCGTTCCCACATCGGCTTCGTACCGCAAGAAACCTTTTTGTTCAGTGACACCATTCGGGAGAACATCCGCTTCGGGACCCCAGGCTCTACTCAGGGGGAGGTGTCGGCCGCCGCGGAAATCTCCAATATCCTTCCAGATATCGAGGGCTTCCCGAAAGGCTTCGACGTCACCGTGGGCGAGCGCGGGCTGACCCTCTCAGGAGGGCAGAAACAGCGGGTAGCGATTTCCCGGGCCATCATTCGCGACCCCCGCATCCTGATCCTCGATGACGCGCTGTCGAGCGTGGATACCTATACGGAAGAGAAAATCCTCCAGCACCTTTCCCGGGTCATGGCCGGAAGGACGACCCTCCTGATTTCGCATCGCATCTCAACCATTCGCAACGCGGATGAGATCGTCGTCCTGCACGACGGCACCATCGTGGAAAAGGGCTCTCACGAGGAATTACTGGCCATGAACGGCCATTACGCAGAACTTTACAACAAGCAATTGATTGAGGAAGCGCTGGAGAAGGAAGCCTAAAGAAGCTCATGGCAGACGGTCTTCACGAAGAGGAAGTCTTAGGCAAAGCGTACGACTCGCGGCTGATGCGGCGATTGCTGGCTTATCTCCGCCCATATCGCCAGGTTGTCTTTTTTGCCCTGATCGCCATCTTCTTCTACGGCCTGCTGCAGGCGGTGCCGCCCTACCTGCTGAAAATCGAAATCGACCGCTACCTGGACCCCTCGAAACGCCATCAGGTTCCGGAATTTCTTGCTCACTTCCTTAGTTCGGACCCCCGGGCTGGCATTCTCCAGATCGCCTTCGCGTTCTTTTTGCCCACGGTGCTGCTGACGTTTGTTCTGCAATTTGCCCAAACCTTTGCCATGCAACTGGTGGGACAGAAGGTCATGTACGACCTTCGCAAGCAAATCTTCGGCCACCTTCAGCGCTTGCAAATGAGCTTTTTTGACCGCAATCCCGTCGGCCGCCTGGTCACGCGCGTCACCACGGACGTGGACGTTCTGAACGATCTGTTCGCCTCCGGCGTGGTGGCGGTCTTTGGAGATTTCTTCACGCTCGTCAGCATCATGGCAATCATGCTCAAACTCGACTGGCGGCTGGCTCTACTGACGTTTTCCGTTTTGCCGCTGATCGTTCTGGTCACCGTGGCCTTCCGGAAAGCGGTGCGTGAATCCTACCGGCGCATCCGTCTGGCGATCGCCCGCATCAATGCCTACCTCCAGGAACACATCACAGGCATGGCGGTGCTGCAATTGTTCAACCGGGAAGACCGCAGCTACGAAGAATTCGAGGAGGTCAACCGGGCGCACATGAAGGCCTACAAGGATTCCATCCTGGCCTATGGGTTGTTTTACCCTTCCGTCGAATTCCTGGGCGTCCTGGCGATGGTGGTAATCATCTATAAGGGCGGCGGCCTGCATATGAGCGGCGCTGTGAGCATTGGAACCTTGATCGCGTTTATCCAATATTCCCAGCGCTTCTTCCGGCCCATTCAGGATCTCAGCGACAAATACAACATCCTTCAGTCGGCTATGGCCAGCTCCGAGCGGATTTTCAAGCTGCTGGATACTCCCGTCAAAATCACCGATCCCATAGAACCCAGGCAGCTCGAAAACCCCACAGGCAACGTGGAATTCCGGCACGTGGGGTTTGCCTACCGCGATAATCACCGAGTGCTCGAAGACGTTTCCTTTTCGATTGAACCCGGAGAAACCGTGGCCATTGTGGGCCACACCGGAGCAGGCAAGACCACGCTGACCAACCTCCTGCTGCGTTTTTATGACGTCCAGGATGGCTCCGTGTGCTTCGACGGTTTCGACGTGCGCAAACTGAGACTGCGGGACTTGCGAAAGAACTTCGCCATCGTCTTGCAGGATCCCTTCCTGTTTTCAGGAACCATTGCCAGCAACATTCGTATGGGCACGCCCGGCATTTCCGACCAGCAGGTCCGTGAAGCTGCGAGGCGCGTCAACATGCTCGATTTCATCGAAGGCCTCCCGGGAGGCTTCGAAGCCCCGGTCAAGGAACGGGGCGCTACGCTTTCATCCGGGCAAAAGCAACTCATCTCCTTCGCGCGTGCCCTTGCCCATGACCCCAAGATTCTGATTCTCGACGAGGCCACCTCAAGCGTGGACCCCGAAACCGAGCACCTGATCCGCGAGGGCCTTCAGCGGCTGATCGAAGACCGCACTTCGCTGGTGATTGCCCACCGGCTTTCCACCATCCAGAACGCTTCCAAGATTGTGGTCATGCACAAGGGGCGGGTGCGCGAAGTCGGCACCCACCAGGAGCTTCTGGGCAAACAAGGAATCTATTTCAAGCTCTACCAGCTTCAATACAAGGATCAGGAAATCCTGGCGGCTTCCTCGGGGCCGACCGGCGAATCATGTCCAAAACCCGCCTCATAATGGTTGCCGGAGAGCGTTCCGGCGATGTTTACGGTGCCGCGCTAGCCCGCGAACTCGGCCTCAAGATTGCAAATCTCGAGGTCTCAGGTTGCGGGGGTGAGGCGATGCGCGGGGCCGGAGTGGAAACCATCGTCGATCTCCGCGAAGTTGCCTTGATCGGCATCTCTGAGGTGGTCTCAGGGCTACCCAGAGCTTATCGGGCCATGCAACGGCTGGTGCAGGAATCGCTTCGCAGGAAACCCGCCCTCGCCATTCTTATCGACTCTCCTTCCTTGAATTTGCGCCTAGCCAAGAGGCTCAAGCAGCGGGGCGTTCCGGTGATCTATTTCGTAAGCCCGCAGATCTGGGCCTGGAAAAAATGGAGGATTAAAGAAATCAAGTCCTCCGTCGACAAGATGCTTTGCCTTTTCGATTTTGAGAAAGAAATCTACGAGCGGGCCGGCGTGCCTGTGGAGTATATTGGCCATCCCCTGGTGGATGTGGCCCGCACGCGGCATTCCCGGGAGGAATTCTTCAGCCGGGTGGGCCTCGATCCCAATCTGCCTACAGTCGCGCTGCTGCCCGGAAGCCGCAAGACCGAAGTTAACTTCAATCTGCCCGCCATGATTGAGGCCGCAGGAATTCTGGCGTCGTCGCGCCCCATCCAGTTTCTGCTGGCAGTGGCCCCCACGCTGGACGCCAGTTGGGTCAAATCTCTGGTAGCAGCGCGCGATGCGGGCAAGGCCGCCATTCACACGCTCGCCGGCGCCACGCATGACGCGCTGGAGCACGCCGACGTCGCCGTTGTCGCCAGCGGCACAGCCACCATTGAGGCGGCGCTCCATGAGCGTCCCATGGTGGTGGTTTACCGCGTCTCCGCCTTCACCGCCCTATGCGCCAAGGTCATGATCGACGTTCCGTTTTACAGCATGGTAAACCTATTGGCCGGTAAGCGCGCGGTGCCGGAACTGATGCAAAATGATTTTCAGGCCCCTCGTCTGGCGGCGAGCGTCCGGGCTCTGCTCGATGACAGCGAAGCCCGCAACCAAATGGTCCAAGACCTCCGCAAAGTCAAGCTACGCCTGGGGCCGGGAGGGGCTATTGAGCGAGCTGCCGCGGCCATCGTGCGGCATCTGCAAGAGCACGGGGCATCCATAGACCGTGGTCGAAGCATCCCTAAAAGTGGGTGCATTGACGCGCAAACCTAAAGAAGTGTACTTTTTACTGGTAATCAAATCCAATTCCGCCGTCAGAAGTGTGGCAGGCATCACATTCCGCCTTGAGAGGTTTATACCTTCCATGAAGCGTCTCCAATTGTTTCGGCGGCTGACCGCCATTGGCAATCATAATTTGCGAGCATGGCGCGGACTCGCAGCCGCATTTTTCAGCGTGGCGCTTCTTGCCGGAACTGCCAATGCCCAGGAAGCAGGGGCCCCAAACTTTCATGTCACAAAATACACCATCACCGCCCAGCTCTACCCTTCAACCCACATTTTAGACGCCAGCGCAAAGATTGAGCTTACGCCCCAAGCCAACCTCTCCGAGCTCGACTTCCAGCTCAATAGCGCCCTGCGCGTGCAAAAAGTGGTGGATGCAAGCGGCCAAGACGTTCCCTATCAGCAGCAGGGCCTGACCCTTCGCTTGATGCCGGCCAACCTGCTTCCCTCCGGACAACCAACTTCGGTGACGGTGAGCTATAAAGGGAGCCTTGGCTCGGCGGAAGGAAGCCCTATTGAAGGACTGCAATTGGCATACGTCGGCCCCGAAGGGTCTTATCTGCTTTATCCCGGACGCTGGTTTCCGGTGGTCGCTCCCGGTCTCGATCGCTTTGCGGCCAGCTTGCACATTACCGTGCCCTCCGGTGAAACCGCGATCGCCTCCGGCACCGCCTCGGCTCCCGTTGCTGGGAACGGCACCGTGACCTACTCTTTTGATTACGACCGCCCGTCCTTCCCGGGCAGCGTCTTCGCAGGCAAGTACACGGTTCAGCACGAAACCGCTTTCGGTGCGGATGTCGCGCTCTACCTGCAAGCCGGCGATGAAAACTATGCTGCCGACTACGGGGCCGAGGCGGCCAAGATCCTGAATTACTTTTCCAACACGTTCGGTTCGCTGCCCAATGGGAATCTGGCTCTGGTTGAGATTCCCAACGGCACGGTGGGCGGCTATTCCGCACCCGGGGTTGTAGCCCTGGCTGCGCGGGGATTCACTGAGCCGGTAAACTCCAAGCTGCTGGCCCATGAAATCTCGCGCCAGTGGTGGCGCTGCTTGGTGAGTCCTGCCACGCCCAACGATGCTTTTCTGGACGACGGGCTTTCACTCTACTCAATGGCTCTCCTTGTGGAGAAGTCCGAGGGCGAGGCCGCATTTGAGAGCCTGATGAATCAGACCGCCATCGGCGCTTTGACGCACGAAGAAGCCGCCCCCATTACCCAGGCGGGGTCGCTCCAGCCCTTCACACCGGAATATCATTCAATCGTCGCCCAAAAAGGCGCCATGGTTTTCCATATGCTGCGCGGAGTGATTGGAGCCGCCGCCCTCCAGAAGACACTAGAGGATATGGTTCGGGAGTACGCTTGGAAATCGATCACCACGAGCGATTTCCAAAAGCTCGCGGAGAATGCCAGCCACCAGAAGTTGACCTACTTTTTCGCCCAATGGGTAAGCTCGACCGGAGTGCCTCAATTCAAGAGCTCTTGGGCGATCTATCGCGTTGACCAGCATTACCAGGTGGTGGGCAAAATCCAGCAGGATCTCGATATCTTTCGCATGCCGGTCGATGTCCGCGTTTATTCCGAGGGGCGCAGGCCCGTCGACGACCGGGTGGACATGGTGGGGACCAAGGCGGACTTTACCGTGAACACCGTCACCCGGCCGACCCGCGTTGAGATCGATCCCGGCAGCAATATTCTGAAACTTACCCCGAAAATTAAGATTGAAGTGGAACTCGCTCGAGGCGACCAACTCGTCGCTCAACAGGCTTACCTTGAGGCGATCAAGCAATACCAAAAGGTCGTGGAGGAGAATAGAAACAATTCCCTCGCCCATTTCCGCATGGGGCAGGTTTATTTCACCTTGCACAATTACAGTGCCGCCGCAGAAGAACTGCGCGCCGCCCTAGATGGAAACTTGCAGCCTAAATGGATCGAGGTCTGGTCTCATCTGACCCTGGGCAAGATCTTCGATGTTACCGGCCAGCGTGACCGCGCCATCAATGAATACCAGCGCGCTCTGCAAACCAAGGACAACACCCAAGGCGCCCTGGACCAAGCCAACAAGTACATTCAGAAACCCTATACAGAACCAAGCCACGAGATCAAATAATGAATCCGCCGGGCCATGTCGTCCAGATCACCCCTGGCCTTTCCGGCCCCTGCGGCCTGGAATTCTTGCTCGATTAAATTCCTGAGTGGCAAATCGCCGCCGGCCGGTCCATCCTTTTTCTTTCAGGCGCGGGGCGCACCGGGACGGACAGCGAGTTTCTTGTAGGTTTCTTCAAACACCTTGAGCCCCGCATCATCATAAAGAACAAAGTAAATGTTCTCCAGGCTGCTGCGCGACTTGAGATGGTCGAGGACCTCGCGAATCATGATGTCCGCGCAGGCGTCCATGGGAAATCCGGCCACGCCGGTGCCGATGGCCGGGAAGGCGATCGTCTTGAAACCTTTTTCCTCGGCACGGAGCAAGCTGGCGCGCGTCGAGCTCCGCAGCGTTTCCGCCGTCGTCTGGCCGCCCAACCGCATGCTCGCCGCATGGATCACGTAATAGGCCTTCAGGTTTCCCGCCGGCGTCACCGCCGCTTCGCCCACGCGGATGCTGCCGATGCGGTCGCACTCTTCTTGAATCACGGGACCTCCCTTGCGCCGGATGGCTCCCGCCACACCCGCTCCCAGCATCAGGTCGTTGTTTGCCGCGTTCACGATGGCGTCAACTTCCATGTTGGTGATGTCGCCTTTCAGAAAGTGTATCTTGGCTGGCATGTTTCCTCGGCTTGAAAAATCAAAGGATACCCCAAGGATAACGTCGAAGTAGGGGCTTGGCTACTGCTTCTGTCTGCAAATCGCTGCGCGCGCTGTGGAGCGATGAGTTTTGCGCTCTTGTACCGTCGGCGGCGCCCAACTTGCCAGACGGCGAAAGTAGCCGAGTTTCTGGGAGCGCGAAAGACTCCCGTTCCTCCCGCTGGTAGAAGGCAAAACGAAAATTCGGGAATTCCCCAACCGATGAGGCTGCGGACCCAGCTCCGCTTTGCCGCCCTGGAACTTTTCGTACGCGGTCTTTCCGTTAAACGCCACTATTGCGGGAGCGGCGGCAAGAAGCTTTGCCTTCAGTCCGGGCACGCCGTTGTGGTAGTCATTGGCGTTCAGGTCACTGCTCGACTTCGACCAGCGCTTGACCAGATCGGTCATCCCGATCCCGAAATCCAAGATTCAGTAATCATCTTCCGGGAACAGACGCTCCGGAATCAGCCCGGATTCGTAAAGAAAGTTCCAGAATTGGTTGCCGCGCCCAGCGTAATAGTGCCCGATGGCGGCAGAGCGCTCACCGGGATTGAATCCCACAAAAACAATCTTTAACCCCGGGCGCAAATAGTCTGGAAGATCCGGATACACGAATTGCCTCCCATGGGGCTAGCCTCAGGAGCGCTCTGTAGATCCCTAACTGGACGCCACTCTCTATCCCGCTGCCCGCTCCCGGCACCGGGAGATGAATTCCTGGAAGATCTTGAGCTGCTCGGGATGCTCGCCGAACATCTCTTCCGGGTGCCATTGCACGGCAAGGAAGAACGGGTAACTTTCCGCCAGCTCAACAGCCTCGTAGAGCTCATCATCGGAGTGCGCCGTCGCCTTCAGCCCCCGGCCCAGCACCTTGATGGCTTGGTGGTGCAGGCTGTTCACCATGCAACTTCCCTGAATCAAGCTGTGCAAGAGCGATTCGGGCTCCGTAACCGTCACGGGGTGCGTCGTCGCACTGCGACTCCCTTGCTGCTTGTGGTCGCGTTCGAGCGCAGTTTCGCTCTTCAAGTCCTGGTAGAGCGTTCCACCGAATTTGACGTTGACCATATGGATTCCCCGGCAGATGGCCAGAATCGGCAAAGAAGACTTCAGCCCCTCGCTGAGCAAGCCGAATTCGAATTCGTCCCGCAAATGGTTCACGCGAACGCTCTCGAACTTGATCCCCTCTTCATAGAAACTGGGGTCGACGTCTTCCCCGCCCGTAAAGAGAATCCCGTCAAAGTCCCGGGTCGACACTTTCCCAGCCTCGGCCGGCGTGACCATCTGCAGCTCTTCCGGGCGCACTCCGGCGCCCAGCAGCGCCTGAAAATACGGTGAATCGGAACCCTTGGCTTTTTCTTTGGCGGAAACTGAAATGGCAATTTTCATGGTGATAAATCTGCGTGACTCGATCAAGAATTTGGCCGGTCTGAAGTTCCATCCGGCCGGCACCATTTTCC
>JBJKQF010000069.1:0-7049 GCA_046705545.1 Terriglobia bacterium | reverse complement strand
TGATCCCCATCGGGCTGCTGCTGCTCTTTCTGACGGGCGCCGGGCCGCTGCTGGCTTGGCGAAAAACCTCATTCCAAAGCATCAGGCGTAACTTCACGGTGCCGCTGATCTTTGCGGGCGTCGTGGGCGCCTTCTTGTTTTACGTGGGCGTGCACCAGCTCTACACCTGGATGTCTCTGTTTCTCTGCGCCTTCGTCATCGCCAGCATTGTGGGAGAGTTCTACAAAGGTGCGCGCACCCGCATGAAGATCAGCAAGGAGAACTTCTTCTCGGCTGTTTACAACCTGACCATGCGCAACACGCGGCGCTACGGAGGGTACATCGTCCATTTGGGCATCGTACTGCTCTTCGTGGGATTCGCGGGACAGGCTTTCCGTTTTGAAACCCAGAAGCTCATGGGCCCGGGGGATCTGCTGCACGCCCGGGATTACGTGCTCCGTTGCGAGAGGCTCACCTCCGGCCAGAAAGCCAACTACACGTATGAAACTGCTGTCCTGGCGGTCACTAAGGACGGGCACGCGCTGGGCGAAATGCGTCCCCAGAAGCGGCTCTTCCTGGCCAGCCAACAACCCTTGAGCCATGTGGCTCTGCACAGCACCCTGGCTCAGGACCTTTACGTGGTTCTGGCCGGACAGGATCCCGACAGCGGCAAGGTGCTCATCCACGTCATCATCAATCCCCTGGTGCAATGGGTCTGGATCGGCGGCCTTGTGGTTCTATTGGGAACCTTGCTGGCGCTGATGCCAAGCCGGGTGGAAAGAGAAATGGACGAAATCCGCAAGCACCAGGATGAGGCGGTCGAGGCGACCCATGTCCTCTAGGAAGGTCTTGGGAGCCTTGGTTCTGGGACTGGCGATCAGCAATATCGCCGTGGCGGCCAAGAGTCCCGAGCAGGTTGAGCAGGAAATCGGCTACAAGGTTTATTGCATGTGCGGATGCGTCACGGCTCTAAACCATTGCCCGCACGAGAACTGCCCCGTCAAAGCGGAGGAGTACAAGATCATCCGCACCGATCTGAAGGAAGGCAAGGCTGAGCCCGCCATCCTCCAGGACTTAGTGGACCGCTTTGGGGAAAAGGTGCTGGCCGCCCCGCCGGCCCACGGATTTAACCTGACGGCTTGGATACTTCCGGGAGTCGGTCTCCTAATCGGATTGTTTCTGGCGATTACCATTGTCCGGCGCTGGCACCGCCCCGCGCCCGAACCCGCAGGCCCCAGCGCCCCCATGGACGCAAATGTGCGCGCCGCAGTAGAAGAGGAAATGAAGAAGTTTGTTGATTGATCAGTTCCAGGAAGAAAAGGGAAACTAGAGATGACCTTGGGCATCGCAATCCTGCTTGCAGTTGGCATGGCCGTATTCGTAGCCACGCCTTTGCTGGCCCCGGAAACTCCCGGAGAGGGTGCTCTACCCATTGACGTTACCCCTCTGACCGACTTGAAGCGACGGCGCATGGTGGTTTACGAAAACCTCCAGGACCTGGAATTCGAATATAAGGCCGGCAAAATTTCGCCGGAAGACTACCAATCGCTGCGGGAAAACCACTTGGCCGAGGCCGCGCAACTGATGCTGGCCTCCCAGGAGCAGGAGGAAGTCAGCGAGATGGACGTGCTCATCGAGCGGCAAATTGCAGCTCGGCGAGCACAAAAAGGGGCGCAAAAACCCGATCCGTTTGTCTGCAGCGCCTGCGGATTTGAGAACCCCTTGCCGGTGAAATTTTGCGGCAATTGCGGGAAGCAGCTCCCTCAGCCGGCCTCCAAGTAGTAGCACCATCCTGGAGAGTGATCGGCCGGGCGGGATGCCCGGCGGTGTTGCCGAGAGACTGCTACGCTCGACTCGATTTGAACCCGACGTGAGAAGAACGATAACAGCCAGATCCCTAATTCTTGTACAAGCCCTTGCCATCCTTCTCGGCGCTCCCGCACTCGCCGCGGCGGCCCAGATTCAAGGTCAAATTTCGAATGACACGACCCACCGGCCGGTGGTCAACCAGAAGGTTGAGTTGATCAGCCCGCAGGAAGGCATGGCGGTGGCCGGCGAGGCCACTACCGATGCGGAGGGACACTTTTCCTTCAACAACAGCCAGATCAACACCAACCGCTTCTATTTGCTCCAGACAATCTATAAGGGAGTGGATTACCACGCCCCGGTCCAATTTGAACCCGGTGGCAACGCCGTCGCCACGATCACGGTTTATGAATCCACTCACCAAAAACCGGATCTTCAAGTGAGGTCGGCCCGGGTGATTATCCGCCCGCAGGGCGCCGAGGCCCGCGTGCAAGAACTCTTCGCATTGATCAACCCCCTGAAGCGCGCCTACGACAATCCCAAAGGCACTTTTTTCTTCCAGCTTTCTCCGCACGTTAAAAACCCCACAGTCGCCGTTGTCGGGCTCATGAACATGCCTCTACCGCAGACCGCGGAACCAGGAAATACTCCCGGCGATTATCATATTGCCTACGCTTTGAAACCCGGCATGACCGTGGTGATGGTAACCTACAACACCGATTACGCCGGCAACAAGTTCGATTTAGCCGACAGCATTCCTTATCCCATCCAACACGCCGAACTCTTTGTGTTTCCACCTGATCTGACGGTGACCTCCAAGTTGTTCAGCCCCGCCGGCACAGACGCCGAAACCGGCAGCCAGAAGCTTGAAGCGGAGAATGTTGCCCCGGGAGCCCGGCTCAAGGCAGAGGTCGCCGGGCAAGCCACAGCCGAAGCCGCCGCGCCCGAGGAGACAGATACAAGCCAGCAAGAGGCGGAATCCAAGGTCAAGGTGGTCCCAGACTCCGTATCCGCCGTTGGGGTTCCACTTCTCTTGTGCTTTTTGCTGGTGCTCCTGTGGGCGCTGGGCATTCGAGCAGCCAAGGAATATCCACGTTGGAAAGCCAAGCAGGAAGGAAGCCCCGTACAAAAAAAGTTTCAAGCCAAGATTGAGACGCTTTTGAATTCCATTGCCGACCTGGACGAACTCTTTGCCGCTGGGAAGATGCCGGAAAAACAGTATTGGAAGGAACGCCTGGAACTGAAGGCCAAGGCGACGGCGATCTTGAAAAAAGAATCTTCTCACCAGGAGAACCGGATGGCTGCCCGGAAGGCAAACCGCAAAGCCGATGCTTGAAACCCGCAACATCACCAAGTTCTTTGGAGACCTGGCCGCGTTGAAGGAAGTTTCCCTGGGAGTCAAGCGCGGAGAGTCGGCTTTTCTATACGGCCCGAACGGCGCTGGCAAAACTACTCTCCTGCGCATGCTGGCGTCCCTGGCCCGGCCGTCTTCAGGGCAGGTATTCTTCGACGGCCGTAACATCGAGCACGACGGAACAAGAGCCAAAGCCTCGATCGGATTTGTCTCCCATGCCACTTTTTTGTATGGCGAGTTGACGGTCCGGGAAAACCTCAAGTTTTTTGGAAGCCTTTTCGGACTCAGCAGCCTGGAGAAGAGGATTGATGGCGCTTTGGAGATGTTTGATATGCGCGAGCGAAGCGCCGTTTTCGCGCGCGACCTTTCGCGCGGCCTGCAACAGCGAGCTTCCCTGGCCCGCGCCTTTCTTCACGATCCGGATTTTATTCTCCTCGATGAGCCGTTTACCGGCCTTGATACCCAATCCGTGCGTAAGCTGGAAGATATTCTGCGGCGCCTGCCGGAACAAAATAAGGCTTTACTCTTCTCGACCCATGATTTTGAGCAGGGCGCAGCCCTGGCCGGGCGACTCATCGCATTGAAGGCAGGACGCGTGCGCTATGACGGCCCGATGGATACCGCGCCCTTCAAGAGCCTGGGAATTGCCCGGATCTCTGGACCCAACGCCGATGGTTAGTCTGAAAATCATCTGGAATATTCTGGCCAAAGACCTGCGGGTCGAATGGCGGAACCGCGAGACGCTGGCCTCAATGTGCGTCTTCGGCCTGCTCATCATCTTCCTGTTCAATTTTGCCTTCCAGGGGCCAAAGGAAGAGATGCTGCGGCTGTTGCCTGCTTTGCTCTGGGTGGCCATCGCCTTCGCCGGGGTTCTGGGATTTAACCGCTCCTTTGCCTCCGAGCGTGAGAACTCCTGCCTGGAAGGCATCACGCTCGCTCCCGTCGACCCCAGCCTGATTTTTCTGGGCAAGATGCTCGCCAACCTGCTCTTCCTGGGGGTGGCGGAAGTGGTCATGTTTTTCGCCGCTTCGCTGTGGTTTAACTTCTCCTTTTTGCCGGCGCTAGGGCAGTTGGCCCTGATCGTTTTCTTCGGCACTCTGGGTTACGCGGCGCTGGGAACTATCTTCGGCGCCATTGCCGCCAACACCCGGATGCGCGAGGTGATGCTGACAGTCCTGCAATTTCCCATTGCCTTCTGGATTCTGATATTCTCCATTGACTCCACGACGGACGCCCTGCGCGGTAATCCCAGCGGCGACTGGTGGGGAGGCGTAGCGCGAGTGGCGGGAACCAGTTTGGTTTTTACGATTGCATCGTTCTTGCTTTTTGAATATGTTCTGGAAGAATAGACTGCTGGTTCCGGATCGGCGCCTGGGGCTGCCGATCAGCTTCGCAACCGCCAACATCTTCCGGCAATAGGGACGCTCCATGAAGAATAAATTTCCCATCTCGCTGCATTTGCTGCTGACCCTGGCCACGCTCTCTGTGGCGCTCTACATGATCTTCCTCTACGCGCCGGAAGAAATGACCATGGGCGAAGTGCAGCGCATCTTCTACGTCCACGTTTCTTGCGCCTGGCCCGCGCTGCTGGGATTCATTATCATCTTCCTCGCCAGCATCGTTTACCTGATGAAGCGTTCCCAGTTTGCGGACGACATGGCACACGCCACCGCGGAAGTGGGCTTCATCTTCTGCACCTGCGTCCTAGTCACCGGACCGCTGTGGGCCAAGCCCGCCTGGGGCATCTGGTGGACCTGGAGCCCGCGCCTGACCCTGACTTTCCTTCTCTGGCTGCTCTATGTCGCTTATTTGATGCTGAGAAGCTATCTCATCAATCCCGGACGCGCGGCAAACCTTTGCGCAGTGGTGGGCGTTATCGGCTTTGCCGACGTCGTCATCGATTATATGGCAATCCGCTGGTGGCGAACACAGCACCCGCAACCGGTCATCATGGGAGGCCCTGATTCCGGGCTCGATCCCCGCATGCTGGCTGCGCTTCTGGTAAGCTTTGCGGCCTTCACAATTCTATTTTTTCTATTGGTGCGGCTGCGGTTGCGCCTGGCGTCGATGCGCAGAGAACTGAGCGAGATCCGCCACATTCTGGCGTTCCGGGCTTCGGAGGACTAGTATGTTCAATAAATACCTGTTTCTTGCCTACACTTTCGTCTGGCTCATCTTCATTCTGTACGCCTGGAACCTCAGCCGGCGCCAAGCGCGCCTGCGCCGGGAGTTGGAAGAGCTAAAACGAAAGGTGTCGGAGCCAGCTCCCTCTTCGGTCGAAGCAAAACCTTGAGGTTTCAAGCTGGCCCCAATTTCTTTTCCGCCGGATTCCCACATTTCCCTTTTCCGAACCTACAAGCCTTGTGGTGCCTTTCAATCAGCGGGTCTTCATGACCGTAAAGGAAGCCGAGGCGTTTAGCCGAAAGGTCAGCGAAGTTTCCGCAGGAAGCTCAATTTCCTTCTTCCCAGTAGCGTAGGCGCCGCCCGTCCCGGCAGCTGCGCCCACCATGCTCCCGATGGCCGCGCCTTTCCCTCCGCCTGCAATCGCCCCGACCACGGCTCCCAAACCTGCTCCGCCGCCAATCATGGTGACATCGCGCTTTTTGTGGGATTTGCCTGACATGCTCCAAGTATGAGTCGAGATTGCGGTCTGCTGTCCGCCTTCAGGCATAATCGAGGTCAGAACAAGGGAAATCTCCGCAGGCCGCTTCAGCCGGCCGGAGCTAACCGCATTCGTGATCTGGCCATTTACCAGGCTGCCTCTCGGGGCTACAACCACGCCTCTTGCCACTAGCGGCTCAGCCAGCGAACCCTCAAAACCCATCCCAGAAGAAGCTGTCGCCGTACTGATCGGGGAACTCAGCCGGACGTGAAGCTCCGTCCCCGCAGGAACCGTAATCGTCTCTGTCACGGGAGCCGCGGGGGCTGAAGAGCCTTCCGCGGACCGGCGTGTAAACCCCGGCTGGCGCGCGCTAGAAGCGGAGCCGCTGCCGGACGTCGCTCCAGCGGCCGCTGCGGGATTCTCTTCCGTAGGACCCTGATTGCTTGATTGGCAACCCACTAAACCAATGAGTGTGACCGCAATCGCTAACGCCTGAATTGCTCGTTTCTTGTTCATTTAACTCCTCCATTGGGGCGATACCCAGAACGGGAATGCCCTATCGATTGCGCGTCCCCCCTTTGTCGACGACCAAAGCCCCAGGGGATAAAATCACCTTACATCACGGTAACCAAACGCCCTGGAAAAAGCAACCCGCCCCCAGCACCGCCTGTGAAGCTGAAACTCGTCGACGCAAGCGGGCACTGCATGTTACGCTAATTGGGTCAGGAATTCCGCCCCGGAAGAAAGGACGTGCGGCCTGACAACATATCAGACTTCGGGCTCTGTGCAACGAATGTTCGTGAACCCCGCCAGGTCCGGAAGGAAGCAACGGTAGCGAGCCGCTTTGTGTGCCGCAGATCAACCCGAAGTCTGACCCAGTTTTCGGGGTGAGGGGCCGGGAATTTGGGGTTCGGCAGTAACTCCAGGCAACACCACCCGGTTCCCAATCTCGGGCTTGAATTCCTAGCTACTAATCCCAGTTCCTATGTCTTATCAGGCTATCGCCCGCAAATACCGGCCCCAGATTTTTGATGAGGTGGCCGGACAACACCTCATCACCGAGACGCTGAAGAACGCCGTCCTCAAGAAGCGAGTTGCCCACGGCTACATCTTCTCTGGAGGGCGCGGCGTGGGCAAAACCACCACGGCGCGCATCCTGGCTAAATCGCTGAATTGCGCCGCCGGGCCCACCGTGACTCCCTGCGGCACTTGCCCTTCCTGCCAGGAGATCGCCCAGGGAAACTCCGTGGATGTCTTTGAAATCGACGCCGCCTCGAACCGCGGCATCGATGAGATCCGCGAGCTTCG
>JBJKQF010000068.1:0-3703 GCA_046705545.1 Terriglobia bacterium | reverse complement strand
CGGTAAGCCCGTTTACCGTCAACTCAACCACTTTTGACTACTTCGGAGCGCCCCGTAATTCAGGCGAAGTCTTATTGGCGGCGTACGTTCCCGGGCAAATGACCATTCAGCGTCGTTGAATACCTCTGACGCGACTGTGACGTATCCGTTTGTTGTTTTTAGTAGATGGCTAACAGGCACCACCCAGATAACACGGCTGCGAGCCACGCACAAACGCTGGTGACGCGAGTCACTGCATTTATTAAACGCCTAGGGGAAGTTAACAGAGGGGATTTTGTCAGCCACATCCTAAAAGCCAGCGAGGGTCCGCGAACGTTAACGCAAAGTGCGGGTTCTCTACTAGGTATAGTCCCGGGGCGCTTGCCGCTTGCGGTGTTAGAGATGGCCCCGCTGAGGGCAATTTCCGATCAACGTCAATTCACTGGATTTTGAGAGGGAGGCAACCATGGCCGCGTATTTAATGCAGTTCACTTTCACTCAACAGGGCATCGAGAAGATCAAGCAACTTTCCGCACGGGGTGAGGCAGCGAAAGAGATGATTGGCCAGATGGGAGGAAAAGTTCAGGCCTACTACATGATCCTGGGAAGTGAGTTTGACACCCTGTTTATCATGACGGCCCCGAATGATGAGAAGGCGGCGGAGATGGCGCTGGCCATTGCCAAGCTTGGCAACGTTCGCACTCGAACCCTCCGCCTTTTCAACGAGGAGGAACTCAGCAGAATCACTTCCTCTCTGCCGTGAAGGTTGAGGAGTTTAGTGGTTGCGGCACCCCTTTGGAGCTATTGTTTTCGTGCGCCCAGAGGTGGCGTATCAATAATGTGGCGCCGGCGGGAATTAGCCGCTTCGCGAGATCGCAGACGCCGGCAGGCGCATGCCGATGCATACATCGGCGAACTTTGGGATTTCGACCGGTGACATCCAGGCATAGGAACTGGTGGTGGGCGCGCATTTGCGGGCTAATTCGCAGGGCGGAATATAGATCTGGAGAAATTCCCCGGCCCGGGTCATGCCCAACCTGCGGGGCGTGCCCCAACAAAGTATCTTAGCTTAAGGAGTCGGTATGGAACGCGAGTATGCCTTCGAGATGGTAACTTCGGGTATCCGCTTCGGCGTGGGCGTGACACGCGAGGTGGGCGCTGAATTATCCGATCTGGGTAAGCGGCACGTTCTGGTTTTCACAGATCCTAACTTGCGCACTTTGCCACCTTTCAATAACGTCCTTGAATCTCTCAGCGATCACAAGATCCGCTACTCGGTCTTCGACCGTGTCCGCGTGGAGCCGACGGACGAATCTTTTCAGGAAGCGACTCGCGCGGCCCAGGCCGATGAGTTCGATGCTTTCGTCGCGGTGGGGGGCGGCTCGACCATGGACACCGCCAAGGCCGCCAACCTGTACTCATGTTATCCGGCTGACTTTCTGGAGTACGTAAACCCGCCTCTCGGGAAAGGGCAGCCCGTCCCCGGTCCTCTCAAGCCTCTGATTGCCATCCCCACAACGGCGGGCACAGGCAGTGAGACGACGGGAGTAGCGATTTTTGACTTTGTCGCGCTGCATGCCAAGACGGGCATCGCGCCCCGCCGCCTGAAGCCTACTCTGGGCATCATTGATCCGGAGAATACCCGGACATTGCCCGGCGCGGTAGCTGCTTCGACGGGGCTGGACGTGCTATGCCACGCCATCGAGTCGTACACGGCTTTGCCTTTTGACCAGCGTCCCAGACCAGAGCGCCCGCTTCTGCGTCCCGCCTACCAGGGGTCCAATCCCATCAGCGATGTCTGGAGCTTAGAGGCCCTCAAGCTAGCGGCAACTTACCTGAAGCGTGCCGTGGCAGATCCTGCCGATGACGAAGCGCGAGCCTCCATGATGAGGGCTGCCGCTTATGCCGGAATTGGATTTGGGAATGCCGGTGTGCATTTGCCGCACGGCATGTCGTACCCGGTGTCAGGCCTGGTGCGAAATTTCCGTCCGCGCGGCTACACCGTGGATCACCCTATGGTTCCGCATGGAATCTCGGTGATCCTTAACGCGCCAGCGGTATATCGCTTCACTGGGTCGGCATGCCCAGAGCGTCACCTGCGGGCGGCACAACTTCTGGGTTCCACGGTCAGTGATGCCCGACCGGAGGATGTCGGGAAGATTCTCGCAGACCAAGTTGCCGAGTTCATGCGGGACCTTGAAGTCCCCAATGGATTGCACGAGCTGGGTTATGGATCCGCAGATATCCCGGCGCTCGTGGAAGGTACCCTACCCCAGCACCGCGTTACGAAGCTTTCCCCACGACCGGCTGGAGCGGACGATTTGGCACGAATTTTCGGCGAGTCGATGGTTGCCTGGTGAGACACGCCCATTCCGCCGAACAAGGAATGGAGACGAACCGGAGGCCAAACGCCCTGTGGATTCGCCCCACCAAGCAACTCTTAACCTCACATGTTCCTTCCCCGCATCGTGTGCTCGTCCTAGAATAGTGGCCCTTTGAAAGTTACAGGGCTACCCGCGGAAGCACTGCCAGATGGTTCCGGGTGAATGGCCGGCGGCCACGCGCCCCCGTCCCTTACGTGTCATTCCGAGCTTCCCCCAACACGTCATTCCGAGCGCAGCGAGGAATCTGCTTCTGGGCGATTCGTGAATCGCCCCTACCTATTGTGGAGCAAGCAGCGCGAACCTCCGGTTGTGTGGTCCGCGGTCCCTTTCCGCGAGCCCTCAAAAGCCGCAGAGCGCAGTCGCGGCGGTCTGCGCCACCCGCTTCGATTCTTCGGGTCAAGAAAGCGGTTAGAGCGTTATACCGCCAAGTGGATTCCGCCGGACAATCGGTCGTCCACACCGCTGAAAAAATCCGAAATCGCATCCGGGCAAAGAAATTGGCTGAGAGTCAGTCCCATCACGATTAGCCATCCGGAACGGAGTCCCCCCACCGGTTCCCGAGTGCCCGCACGGACTTTCAGCCATCGGCCTTCTGCAGAGCTTCAGGTGCTTGTCCCCCCTCGATAATGGATTGATAATGTCCGACCAGCGCAAGATGTCGCCCAGCGCCCGCAGCGCCTTTTGATTGAAAGCGGATGTCAAAAGGCTTAGGCTAATGGTAAAGCTGAGAAGAGGCGGACACTCCAATGCTTTTCTTCCGAAAAGCGATCCGCGTCCGGTTCCTAGCAGTGGCATTCCTAGGGACAATTGTCTTCGGGTGCGTCGGATGGGGTTGGTCCGCCCAAAAGGATAGGTCCCCGGTCGGATCGCGGCAACACATCGCGGCTCCCAATCTACCTATGAAGGGGGAACTGTTCCTAGGACTGCCTGAAGGCGGGGTAACCCACCTAGAAAACACGCTATCCAAGATGCGGGGCGGGGTAAGGCAGCAGCAATCCTTCCTGCCTCCCTTTACCGAAAAGGGACTGCTCAAGGCGGTCAAGCATCACAGGAAGCACCTAAGCAAGGTCCAGCGAAGAGTAGAACAGCGGGGACTCGCCTTTGACCTGACCCCTGAGATTAAGGCCGCCTTGCTCGAGGCCGGCGCCGATGGGAAGTTTATTGCCAGTCTCCGCGACTACACACCTTCCGGGCGGGCGACGGCCTCGGTAAGCGCCATCCTCCTCGCATCCAAAGTGCCTCAGGCCGAGGCAAAAGCTTACCGTGAATTGATGTCGCAAAGCGACGCTGGGAAGCGCATTCAAGAGGCGGATGCCTTTATTCAGAGGTTTCCCAAGAGC
>JBJKQF010000067.1:0-6846 GCA_046705545.1 Terriglobia bacterium | reverse complement strand
ACTGTACCCTGATGCGCCAGTCGCCGGAATTTTGAGTAGTTAGGAGTTGTCTCGCTCATTGTGGGAATTTTTGCACGGGGAGGGCGCGCGGCAGGCCTCGGAGACTTCCACGGCGACGGAGGATTCTCAGCCCCTATTCGCTTCTCCCTCTGCGGGCGCTTTACTGCCCTGCTTGGCCGGGGCTGGATTCGAGCGCTCATCAAGCACTTCGCGGATCAAGGATTTTAACTGCTCCCGGTCCTCCTGGGAGCTGATCGCAAAAGGCTTGCTGGCCTCGCCGAAATAGATGCTGCGGTGCGGGAAAGGAATTTCAATGCCCAGCTCGTCGAATTTCTTCTTGATGCGGCGATTCATCTCCCGGCCTACCGTCCATTGCTGGATGGGGAGCGTCTTGAAGCGGGCCTTGATGATCACCGCCGAGTCACCGAAGGAATCAACCCCCAGAACCTCCAGCGGCGCCAAAATCATCGGCCGGTACTGCTCTTCCTTCATAAAATCGTCAGCGATCTGCTTCAAAACCTCGACCACGTGATCGGTGTCCTCCTTATACGCCACCCCGACATTGAAGACGTAGTAAGAATATTCGTGGGTCATATTGGAGAGCGAAGCAATGCCTCCGTTCGGAAAGACGTGAATGGTTCCGTCCAGGCCCCGCAGCACGATGGTGCGAAGATTGATCTGCTCCACCAATCCGCCCGTGCCGTTGATGATTGCCACGTCGTTCACATGGATTTGGTTTTCGAGCAACAGGAACAGTCCGGAAACCAGGTCGCGCACCAGATTCTGGGCGCCAAAGCCCACGGCCAAACCCACTACCCCGGCGCCGGCCAGGATGGGGCCGATGTCAAAGCCCGCTTCCTTGAGGGCCATGACGGCGGCGACAATCCAGATTACTACCACCACCGTCTTGCGGAAGAGTCCGCTGAGGGTTGCGGCGCGCTTCTCGAGCTCAATGTCAGCCCGGCCGCGCCGCTTCATGGTCTCGACAATCTGTTCTCTAATTCTTGGAATCGACTTATTGAAAATCTTGGCGGCGATATAGGCCGTCACCAGAATAGCAACAATCCGGATGAGATGATCCACCAGCGGGTAGAAGGAGGAGATAGGCGGAATGGACGGTAGTGAAATCAGAGACATTCCATAACTCTCAATCAAGGATTACGAGGGTTGCACCCATTCGCCCAAATCGTCATCTGGGGAAAGGAACCGATGGCACTTCAACCAAGTTAAAACTTCCAACGGGCAAATGTCAAACCGAGGCAGAAACGACAGAGCGCGGCCCATCTTTACCAAAACACCGCAGCCGCTGGGAAGTGGAAACTGGACAACTGCAAAAGAACGCGATGAAATAGGATCAAGCTATCCCGGCAGCGAGTGATTGATCGCCTGGCGGACGGCCTGCTCCATGAGGGCGCGCGGGGCCGACTGGCCCGTCCAAATCTCAAATTGCCGGGCGCCTTGTGCCACCAGCATCTCAATCCCAGAGATCGTGACCAGCCCACGACCGCGAGCATCGGAGAGGAACCGGGTTTCCAACGGGTAATAGACCATGTCAAAGACCACCCGCGTCCGCAGGCGGGCGAGATCAATCGGGGTGGCGTCGGAGTATGGGGGCATTCCCACCGGTGTGGCATTTATAACGGCGTCCACGTCCAATCCGTCTGCACTGTCCCAAGGGACGACTTGGGCACCCACCAAGCGAGCGAGACGGCGCGCCACCACGTCGCGCCGGGCCGCGACCAGAATTTGGGCGTTTTCGGCGCGCAGTGCATAGGCGGCCGCCCGCGCCGCCCCTCCCGCTCCTAGAATCAGGATGCGGCTTCCTTCCAGGCGAAGACGCTTGGTAAGCACTTCAATGACCGCCGCTGAATCCGTGTTCCAACCCATCCATTTGCCTCGCCGGATGGCAACCGTGTTGCAGGCCCCGATCTCCGCCGCTAAGGGATCCACCCAGGCAAGTTCTCGCATGATGGCTCTCTTGAACGGCATCGTGACACTGAATCCCGCAAAATCGAGCGCCCGCGCGAACTTGAGGAAATCACTCAAGCGCTCCGTCTCACAAGGCATATAGAGCGCATTCACGTGCTTGGCCTGAAAAGCAATATTCTGCAAGGGCGGAGAGAGAGACATGGAAGCTTTAGTCCCAACAACCCCGTACAACTGCGTGCGCCGGTCCAGGTGCTCAACCCGGTAAACTCCGCGCATGATTTCCGCCGGAATCTGCCCTCCCGCCACGCCGGAATGGTCTCCCACCGATGCATAAGTGAACGGACATCCCCACTGGAAGGCTAGAAGACGCGAACATATGCCGGAATTTCCCATGGCGTGCGCAACCAGCATCGGCTTGCGGCGCCGATGGGTCTTGAGCAGTTTGAGGATCTTCAAATTATCCTGAAGTCCGCGCGCGTGGCTTGCAATCTTGACCACCTGGATGGGAAGCCGCTGGAGCTTGCGATAGATGGGCCCGAGCGTCGGCGTGTTGTGGTAGTTGTGATAGGAAACGATTACCTTGGACGAAGCAAATTGCTGAACCCAGGACTTCCGCAACGCACCTACGGACTCAATCTCGATATCAACCCACTGGCACCCAGCACGAGTTGCTGCAGCCAGAATATCAAGCTGCTCACTGACGGAACCCTGAAACCGTCCTCCAGCAGGCTGGCGCCTACAGGTCGCAATGGTCTGCGGAAAGTGCAAGCGGGCGAGCACTTGGTGCAGTTCGGATTCCAGCTGGCCAAAATCCTCCAGGTAATCCAGGCGGAGTTCATACCCAAGTGTAGAAGACACTCCAAGGGAGGAAACGTACGCCTCGACCGCCTTGAGGCTGGTAACGGGGAGGCTCACAAAGATGCTGGGAATCGAAGATTTTGCCAACTCTTTTTCCGGGGCGGCTAGCTCTTATTAACGCCAAATAACTTATTATAAAGCCTTTGTGAAATATCCGGCAAGGAAATTTTGGGAGTGATCTCGTTCTGATATCTTCCTACGACCTTAGGCAGGCCCCCAAGCGCCCCCTGCCCGCCGGAGCCCGCCCCCTCGAACCGGGCCCAAGACCTACTAACCTGCTGACTCCAAAAGGCCTATGGATGTCTCCCCCGAAGGTATTACCCCCTGGCTTTGAGAATGCCGTAAAATCCCATCATGAGGTTTGTGACAAAAAACCTCCTCTGGCTGCCCCTGCTTCTTGCCTGGGGACCTCTGCTCTCTGCGGCTCCGCCCCAATCCGCCCCTCGCGCCATCAGCGCCCAGCACTGGGACCGCTACCAGGATATGGCCGTACAGCTTTTGCGCGAATATCTTCGGATCAACACCTCGAATCCGCCAGGAAATGAGCTCCGGGCGGCCGATTTTTTCCACCATTTGTTCGAAATCAACGGCATTCAGAACACCGTTTTCCCCCTGGGATCCAATCGGGCGGATATTTACGCGATCCTCAAGGGAGACGGAACTTTGCCTCCCATCATCTTGCTGAACCACATGGACGTGGTCCGGGCGGTTCCAGAAGATTGGAGGGTCCCGCCGTTCTCAGCCCAGACTGTGGACGGACAAATCTACGGCCGCGGCGCTCTGGACATGAAAGACCTTGGTGTGTTCCAGGCCATGGTGCTGATTATTGCCGCGCGCGAACACCTCCCTATGAAACGTGACTTGATTTTCCTGGGAACGGCTGACGAAGAAGTTGGGGATCTGGGCACTTCCTGGTTTCTAGCGCACCATGCCGACATGCTGCGCCACGCCGCTTACCTTCTGACCGAGGGCGGGACGTGCGTCACTGCACCGGGCGAAGGGACGCTTTACGGGATCGACGTGGCGGAAAAGGCACCGCTTTGGGTCCGCGTCAGCGCCAAAGGGCGTGGAGGGCATGGATCCACGCCGATTCCCAGCTCCGCGCCCAATCGGCTGGTGGAGGCCATGAACCGAATGATTAAGTGGCAGACGCCGGTCCACTTGCTGCCGCTTGTCGAAGAGTATTTCCACCAAATCGCTCCCAGGCAGAAAGAGCCTCTGAAGTCAGAGTTTTTGAACATTCGGGATTCCCTGAAGGACCCCCAAATCCGGAAAGCCTTGGCAAGCAATCCAAACTTCGGGAACCTGCTGCGTGACACAGTTTCGGTAACCGTTCTGCACGCCGGCGAGCAGACCAACGTCATTCCAAGTTCTGCCGAGGCTGAACTTGATATACGCCTGCTACCGGGAGAGGACCCTCAGAGTTTCCTCGCTCAACTCAAGGAAAACATGGGAGACCCTTCTCTCAAAATTGAAACCATCGGAGAGTTTCGAAAACCCAATGCGTCTTCCACAGCAACCATGCTCTACCGCATGATCGAAAACGTCGTCCATAAGCACGATCCGCAGGCAGTGGTTGCCCCGGAGCTCAACAGTGGCTATACCGAAAGCCAGTTGTTCCGGCCGCTGGGCATCGCCGCCTATGGGTTTAACCCTGTCAAGGTAACGCCGGAAATAGAAGAGACCCAGCACGCCGCCGACGAGCGTGTGCCAGTCCAACAATTTCGGGAGGGCTTAAAAATTTACTTTGCCGTGGTGGCGTCTGCCGCCCGACAATAGAACGGACCCTATGAAGCGGGAATATCCTAAGCAGCCGATTGTCGGCGTGGGCGGAGTGGTCATCGAATGCGACCGCGTTTTGCTGATCCAGCGTGGGCAGCCGCCCCTGCAAGGCGAGTGGTCTATTCCGGGGGGAATGGTAGAACTTGGGGAGAGCCTTGAGGCAGGCGTGCAACGCGAGGTCTGGGAAGAAACCGGACTGGAGGTGGAGCCCCTGGAAGTGGTCTGCGTCTTTGACCGTATCCAAAAAAACGGATCGCGAGTACGGTACCACTACGTGATTGTGGACTACGCTTGCCGGCGGACGGGTGGCCGTTTGAAGGCGGGAAGCGACGTTCTGGACGCTCGCTGGGTCAAGCGAGAGGATCTTCCCCAGTATCGGGTGACTCCAAAGGCGGCATCGGTGATCGCGGAGGCCTTCCGGCTGGCCAAGAAAAACAGGAAACGGCCCGCCTCTCACTCCAGAGCAGGCCGCTCGCGCTAACCCCAAACCTGGCTGCAGTCATCGCTGCAGCGGATCTTTTCCGGCTTTTAACCCCCAAACGAAAACCCCCGGCCTTGGATAAACCGCAAGACCGGGGGTCGGATACTGACGAGAATTGGCTTTCTTACAACGAACAGGTACAGGCGCTGCCTGGCGCCGTGCCATTCTTCCTCTCACCGCTAGCGAGAGGTCCTTACAAACTAAATCACTAGCACTGGCGAGCGCCTAAGCCTCAGCACCCTCGCTACAGTTAGAATCAATTTGCATGGATCACCTCCTTTCTAGCGTGATTCAGATATTAAGAGGCATCCATGCGCGAGTCAAGAAGAAATCAGGTCCTAACATCTGCTCATAGAATATTTCAGGTAGAAAAGAGGAGCGTGAAATTTCAATCGGAATACCGGCGGGTCCAGACGCGCCACCGGAGCACGAGCAAATCAACAAACATGCTCGTGGCATCGCGCAAAAAGTGAACCTTCGTGGCCGGGTTGTCGTTCCACCGCACGGGGACTTCCACAATTTTTCCGCCCAGGCGCTTGATCAGGAACAAGACCTCCGGATCAAAGCCGAAGCGCTCGACTCGCTGCAATTCAAAAGCTCGGCGCGCCGTCTCGCGGCGAAACAGCTTGAAGCCACACTGGGTGTCCTGAATTTTGAGGCCGGTCAACAACCGCACAAAGAAGTTGAAGCAGCGGCCGGCAAACTCACGCCGCCACGGCTGGTGCACCCCGATCAGATTGCGGTCAAGAGCGCGGGAACCGACAGCTGCGTCCGCATGGGACGACACCAGCGCCGAGAGCAGCTTATCCGCTTCCTCGATGGGGGTTGAAAGGTCAGCGTCGCTGAACAGGATAAAATCACCCTGAGCTTCCAGCGCCCCTCGCCGCACACTGAATCCTTTACCTCGGTTCTTTTCATTCGCCAGAATGCGCGTGGCAGGCCAAAGAGACTGCACCTGGCGAAAAAGCTCCAGCGTGGAATCACTCGAGCCGTCATCCACCAGCAAGAACTCAGTCATAAAGGGCTTTGAAGCAGCGTACTTCCGCACCGCCTCAAGCGCTTTCCCGATCCTTGCGGACTCGTTGTAAGCAGGAATAACGATGCTCAGGTATGGTGACGCCATGGGGCCAGACTATAAAACGACAGCTTCCAAAATTGCAATGGGATTCCACTCGGAGGGCCTCGTTTCCACGAAACAACCGTTCCGCAAGGTGGTCCTATCCTGGACTTTCCGGCCAAGCTTGCTTGCCAATGAGAGGAACAAACTGGCAGGGGTCCAGGTCCGACAACGAAACTCGGCCCTGGTGCTTCCAAAACAATTGGAGGGTTTGCTGGTAGAGGCTACCCACCGGAATTACCGACCTTCCCTCGTCCGCCAGTTGTTCAAGAAGCGCCTGGGGGGCCCGGGGAGCGGCCGCAGTCACCAGAATCGCCGCATACGGAGCCTCGGAAGGATAGCCTTCGCTCCCATCGCCCGCAACGACCTGGATGCCACTATAGCCCAAACGCCCCAGACGCTCGCGCGCTGCCGCCGCCAGCAACGGATTGCGCTCCATAGTAACCACCACGGCGCCCAGGTGCGCAAGGATTGCAGCCTGGTAGCCCGAGCCGGTGCCGATTTCCAAAACCTTACCGCCCGGCGCAATCCGGGCGGCTTCCGTCATGGCCGCCACCATGTAGGGCTGCGAGATAGTTTGCCTTTCGCCGATAGCGATGGGCCGGTCATCGTAAGCTGCCTCCCGGTGAATCGCGGGAACAAACTCATGCCGCGGCACTTCAAACATCGCCTCTAAGAC
>JBJKQF010000066.1:0-8221 GCA_046705545.1 Terriglobia bacterium | reverse complement strand
ACATCGAGCCCAACGTAATACATACTTTGCATGGAGGAGCCTCCTTGGTGTCTCTGAATCAGCACGCTCGCTGAGTTCAGCTTTTGTACACCAAGCGCTCCTCTATCGACTTATACATTTAAACTATCTGGCCAAAGCGGGAATTCAGCGCGCCATCAACTGGTTTCGCAGCACCCACTACCGCGCCGTCAGTCAGGCGGAAGCCAATACGTATTATCTGGTTACATCCACCGGAAGCCCTTACAACCTCTACACGTCCAACAGCTCTCCGGTGATCTGCAAATCCGGGTGTCCCAGCAGCAACAGCCCGGTGCAACTGATCGGCTATGGCAGCGGCTCCTCTAATTATCCGGCCATGAACAACACCGAGGGCGCCGCGCGAGCCGTCACCGCCGCCTTTGCCTCTGACTTGAATGACCCCGCTAATACGCGCGTGACAGCCGACAACGGCAATTCCGGCTATTTCAACGTGAACGCTGTTTTGCTGAACTACCGGACCGTAAACGTGGGCTACTCGCCCCCTTACACCGTCTCCCCAGTGGAAACGTGGCTGGTCACTTCCAAGGCAACCTGGACAGCGGGGTCAGGATCGAACACGGCCGTGGCTACGGCGGAAGAAGAAGCAATCATCCAGCCCGTTTATGTACCCACTTCAGCCAACGCGCTCTACGGCTTCTGCTCGGTCAGCATGCAGGGAAGCTCCGGAACCTGCACGGACGCCTTCAACTCTGCGCTGGGGGCCTATGGAGGAGGGAACCCCAGCGTGGCTGCGGGAAAATGTGATTCAACCACCGCCGACAATGTGATTGGCGCAGGCGCCGCGGTGGGAGCGAACGGGGGCGTGACCCTGGGAAGCAACGTGACGGTTGCCGGAAACGTGGTCATCGGCAACGACCCCACGTCCGGCTGCGGATCAAGCGGCTACAGCGGCAGCGCCAGCTCTGTGCTGGGACAGGTTATCAACGGTCCGCACAAAGACCCGCCCCCGGCGCCCACCTTCCGCTCCGGCTTCCCTACCGGGGCGCCGTCATATAGTCTGAGTAGTGGCAGTGTCCAGGTTCTGCCGGCAGGAGCCACGTGGTCCAGCAGTCCCTTTCCACAAACCACCGGAATCACGCCGGCAACGAGTTCGCCGTGTATGGACGCCTCCTGCAACGGCAGCGCAGACCATCCTTACGAGATCTCGAGCGTCTCTATGACGGGAGGCGGTGGAGGTGGCAGCGCGCCCAAACTTGAGATCGTGGGCGGGTCAAGTCCGTTGGAACCTGTCTACTACGATATCGGCAGCTTAAGCCAAAATCAGGGGGAGATCAACGTTTCAGGTTATGTGGTCATCAACATCAAGAGCAGCCTTAGCATTGGAGGGCTCGGGATCGCCAACGGCGTTTCTTCCAACATTCCTCCCGAGGCCGTGGTGATCAATTATGCCGGAACGAATAGTGTCTCCATCAGCGGCAACGGCGCGGTCTCAGCGGTTCTCAATGCGCCGAACGCAACCGTCAGCCTGGGCGGAGGCGGCAGCGGCGGTTATTTTGTGGGAGCCATCCAAGCCGACAACGTCAGCGTCCAGGGCGGCTATCCCGTTCATTATGACGTTCAGCTTGGCAGGGCGGGCGGCGTGATGGGAGTCATGGTGACCTCCGCCTACGGCCGCAAGAAAATGTAGGTCTGTGTTTGACGTCCGGAGGTCCGCGCCGGCCATTGCGGCAATAACGCGTCCCTCGCGTTTATTTCTCCTGCCGCGTCCTTTCAGGTTAATCTATTGGTTAAGAGATAGGAGGGCGATGCTGCCGGGCCAGGCAGCGCCCCATGGGGCTAGCCGCCGCAGAAGGCAGCAAAAAACTGCGGCCATGAATCGGCGGAATTCGCTGAGAAACTTAGGGTTAAGGGTAAGCAGCTTCCCTTCCGCCGGGTTGAAAGCCAGACCTTTATGAGCCACAATGTCTTGTCCGACCAGGCAACAGAAAACCCTTGGGTATTGCGGGCGCATCTCAAATAGTGGGAAAATCATACTGTCCTCACACGAACCGACCCTCGGGCTAAGAACATGGGAAAGGAGAAAGTTTTTCATGCCGCGTCTCTCAAAGCAGTTTCTGCGGGAAAATCTTCTGGGATTGAGTCTAACAATGGTGGGCCTGCTCTGTCTGGCTCTCGCTTCGATTATGTATTTTGGCCAGCGCAGCTATAACAACATTGCGCTGGCAAGCGGGCAGGCGCTGGATGGGCCGGACATTAACGCCCTCGTGAAATTGGATAAGGCCTACGAGCGGATCGCCCAGACGGTAACACCCGCCGTCGTGAACATTCGTACCACGCAGGTCATCAAGGTTAAGCAATCGCCGTTTTTTTCAGACCCGTTTTTTCGCCAGTTCTTTGGGAACGTCCCGGGCATGGGAATTCCCAAGGAGCAGAAGGAACACGCGCTAGGCAGCGGTGTCATCGTATCTCCGGAAGGATATATTGTGACCAACAACCACGTGATCGCCCACGCCACGGACATTGAGGTGATGCTTTCCGACAAGCGTACGTTCAAAGGCAAACTGGTCGGCGCTGATCCTATGACGGACATTGCCGTCATCAAGATTGAAGCTAAGAATTTGCCGGTGGCCGCCTGGGGAAACTCCTCCGACCTGCACGTCGGCGACACGGTCATGGCCTTTGGCAACCCTTTCGGGCTGAATTTTACGGTCACACGCGGGACGGTCAGCGCCCTGGGCCGCTCGGGTTTGGATATCGAGAAGATTGAGAATTTCATTCAAACAGACGCCGCGATCAATCCCGGAAATTCCGGTGGAGCGCTCGTCAACGTGAAGGCGCAGGTAATCGGTATTAACACCGCGATCCTCAGCGGAGGATCGGGAATGGGAGGCGAAGGAGGATTTATCGGCATCGGCTTTGCCATCCCCTCTAATACCGTTAAGCACGTCATGCAGGATCTGATCAAGACGGGCAAAGTGAGCCGGGGTTACCTGGGCGTGGAGATTAGCAACCTGAATAGCGGGCTGGCACAGCAGTTTGACGTTCCGGACACCTCCGGCGCGTTGGTTCAAAACGTTGAATCCAACGGGCCCGCGGGTAAAGCCGGGATCAAGAACGGCGATGTGATCCGCAAGTTCAACGGCCAATCCGTTGAAGGAGCCGACCAACTGACTTCCATGGTAACCAACACAAACCCGGGTACGACCGTCACCCTAAGTATCCTGCGGAATGGCAAGCCGGTGGATATCAAAGTGACCTTGGCCGAGCGGCCTTCGAATCTGGGCATGAAAGTTGGCGAAAGTCAGGGACCATCAGGAACCGCCCTCGAAGGCGTTCAGGTGCAGAACCTCACGCCGGCGCTCCGGAACCGACTGAACCTGCCGAGCGATGAAGAAGGGGTGGTTATTGCCAACATCGACCCCAATAGTGCAGCGGCTCAAGCTGGTCTTCAGCAGGGAGATGTCATCGAAAGCATCGACCGGCACCCCGTGCATAACGTGAACGACTTCAGCCGCTTAGTGGGGCAGGTCAAAGGCCAAGTCTTGCTGCGCATCAACCGGCAAGGCTCGGGCGCTTATGTTGTGGTCAGCCCGGGCGGCGGTGACCAATAATGTCATGACAGCCTGCGGCAGAACGCCGCAGACATAGTCCAAACAGTATTCCTCGCCCGACGGGAAAGATTAAGTCCCGCCGGGCGGGGATACTCCATTAATGACCTCCGATGCCGGCGGAATTGGCAAGAGGCCGGAAGCTCGCTGGGTGGACTGCCGCCAGTGTTGGCGTCGGCTTGGTTGCAATTTTGGGCTTTCTCGCTTCTTCAATCCGCTCCATCGAAAATCGCTTCATCTATTTTCCCCCGCCACGTTCCCAAACCTCTGCCCCGGCGGTACGTCACGATTCGGGCGCGGAAGAAGTTTGGCTCACGGCCGCCGATGGCGTGAAGTTGCATGCCCTGTACTTGCCGCATCCACACTCCCACAAAGTCATTCTATGGTTCCACGGCAACGCGGAAGATCTCAGCACTGCCTCTGAAGGGCTGAAGTTTTACTCGGCGCTGGACGTTAACTTGATGGCGCTCGATTACCGCGGTTACGGTAAAAGCCAAGGAGCGCCTTTTGAGGAGGGCCTTTACCGGGATGCCGGCGCCGCTTATAGCTATCTGGTCCTGGAACGGCAATTCAGTCCCCAAGACGTCTTCTTGTTGGGCCACTCGCTCGGGGGCGTGGTAGCCGTTGATCTCGCTTCCCGGCGGCGTTGCGGCGGCTTGATTGTGGAATGTTCCCTGACCTCGGCGCGGGAAATGGCGCGGAGAATCCTTCGCGTTCCTTTGCTCGGCTATGCACCCCGGACGCGCTTTGATTCCTTGTCAAAGATTGCGCGGGTTCGGGCTCCGGTTCTGATCGTCCACGGAACCCGGGACGAGATGATTCCCTTCTCCATGGGCCGCCGGCTTTTTGACAACGCTCCGCAACCGAAGAGCTTCTACGCGGTGGAAGGAGCCGGGCACAACAACCTTCTGGAATTTGCGGGAGAGGCTTACCGAGAGCGATTGAAAACCTTTCTTACCGAGACCCCTCAAGGCGCTGCCGGCAATCGTGGTGATGATTCGCGATAGCCTTTGAGCCGATGGACGATCCCTGCAAAGCTGGAGCAAACCTTGGTTGCACCCGCTTATCTCCGCTCAAGCTTGGCGGCGGGGCAGATCTGAGGGAGCGAGCGGGAAGCAAGCCAGGCCTTTGCCTTCGCATCGCCCTTGAGGTAAGCGTCCCAGAAGGCAAGACTCGCGGTCTGAATCGCCGCGATCATTTTCCGGGACCTAAACATGGGAGTTGGCAGTCCTGCAAAGGTAAGGTGGTTGGCACCGGTAATGAAGACCAGAAATTTGTTTCCGGCCGGGCTGAGCCGGAAGGGGTCTTCCCGCCAGGCCGGTCCTTCGCCTTCCGCTCCCCGGTCTCGTGATCCGGTCATCACCATCATGGGGCGCGTGACTTTCTCCCAAGATCGCGACGTCAGGCCGCGGCTGCCGCTTCCTTGCGGCGAAAGCAACAGAAAGGCGCGCGGGCGGGAATCCGCATAACTTTTGTTACGTGGTCCCGCAGGAACATCCACAGTGACTCCGGCGATCAGCATTGCCGTAAAGGCTCCGAAGGAGTGGCCACCCACCCCCACGCGCTGCGTATCCAACTTGCCAGAAAGCTCCGGTACCCGCCGCTGCAAATCCGAAAAGGCGTTCAAGAGAAACACCAAGTCACCCACCCGATAATCCCAGGCCGCGGGATCGTTCAAGGTCTTCATCATCTCCGGTCGCAATCGCCGGCCGCCCAGCCAGAGCTTGCGCAGAGCATGAGCATCCTCGTGGTTTGGCTGCAATGTAACGTACCCGTGCTTGGCCCAGTAACGGGTGAGAAAAGAGTAGCTATCCTTGGAGCCGCCGTAGCCGTGTGAAAAGAGAATCACCGGGAATGGCCCCGGGCCTTCCGGATAGAAAATCTTGATGTGGAGGTCCTTGTTCAGCAGCGGGTCATGAAGAACAACGTCATCAAGAGCCCTTACCTGGTAGTGTGGCGAGCTTGCGGGGTAAGCGCCAGGGACACCGTCGGAGCTGGACTTTCCAAAACTATCTTGCTGCCCGGCCGACGTCGTCCAACCATGAACATCTGGCTTCTGCGCCGCCGGATGAGCCTTCGTCCCGCTCCCAGTCACTAGAAAGACTCCAGTGAACAACACAAGGAGAACACTCCGAGTACTCACGTCAAACTACCTCTTCTATCCAGGTGTCTGCGCGCGGTTCCGCAACTTTTTATCGTGGAAAGCTTTCTATAAAAAATGGGGCGGCACACTCGACTCAGGCCTGGGGTGGCGAAGCGCTATCCTTCCCCGCCGCGGCTGCAACTGCCGTAGGAGCTCCATGACACTTCTTATATTTCTTGCCGCTCCCGCAAGGGCAAGGGTCATTCCGGCCGATCTTCTCCTTGCGGATGACCTGCTGGGGCTTTTCCATGGTACCCCCGCCGACCATCTGCATCTCGGCCTGCTCGCGCCGCTTTCGCTGCTGGTACTGGCGAATCGCCACCTCTTCCTCTTCGGGCGTTCGCATCAAGAATAGATAGCGGAGGGTTTCGTCTTCGACGCGGTCCATCAGCGCCTCGAACATGTCAAAGGATTCCCTCTTGTATTCCACCAGCGGGTCGCGCTGCCCGTAACCGCGCAGCCCGATCCCTTCTTTCAGGTGATCCATGGCCAGCAAGTGGTCTTTCCATTGGCCGTCCACCACCTGCAGCATGACCATGCGCTCATGGAAGCGCATCCGCTCCACACCCCACACCTGCTCGCGCTCCTCGTAGCGCTGGCGAACAACCTTCTTCAAATCGTCGGCCAGGACATCCAGCATTTTGGGATCAAGTGTCAGTTCGTGCTTGCGGAGATCGATTCCAAAACGTCCCCAGAATTCATTCTTCAACCCTTGCACGTTCCATTCATCAGCATGCTGATCTTTGGGACAATACGTCGTGACCAGCCAGTCCACCACACGGTCAATCGAGTCCAGGAGATAATCCCTCTGGTCATCGCCCTCCAGCAACTGGCGCCGCAAGCCGTAAATCGTTTCACGTTGTTTATTCATTACATCGTCGTATTCCAACAGGTGCTTGCGGGATTCGAAGTTCTGGCCTTCCACCGCTTTCTGCGCGGCCTCGATGCGCTTGGTGATTAGCTTCGATTCGATCGGCACGCCTTCTTCCATGCCGAGTTTGTGCATAACTTTTGAAATGCGGTCACCGGCGAAAATTCGTAGCAGGTCGTCTTCGAGCGAGAGGTAGAAGCGGGAGGAGCCGGGATCGCCCTGGCGGCCGGCGCGGCCGCGCAACTGATTGTCAATCCGCCGCGCCTCATGCCGCTCGGTGCCGAGAATGTGCAAGCCCCCTAGGTCGATTACGTGGTCATGGTCGACGTCGGTGGTGGTCTTAAATCGGTTCACAAAATTTGTCCAGTTCTTGCGCCATTCCGTGTAGGCGTTAACGTAAGCCTGGTAGATCTCTTCAGCCGTCCCCACCGTGCCGCGCTCGGGAGGTTCAGGATCGATGCCCTGCTTCCGATATTTCTCCGGCGATTTGCGAAACTCCTCGCGCGCCAGAATCTCCGGATTGCCACCCAACAGGATGTCCGTTCCGCGGCCGGCCATGTTGGTGGAGACCGTGACGGCTCCCACGCGCCCGGCCTGGGCGACGATCTGGGCTTCGCGCTCGTGCTGCTTGGCGTTCAGAATATTGTGGGCGATGTCGCGTTCATCGAGCACTTGGACCAGCCGCGCGGGTCGGCACTGAATCTCGATCAAGTAATCGAGCACGGGCAGAATTTTTTCATCCGCGCCGCTCACAAGAGCGGCCACGGCGGCGACCTCCGCGTCCTCGAGGGCGGCGGGCTTTTGAGGAAAGTAACGCGGCTCGCGCTTTTTGAGCATCGCTTCGACGAAGCCCGTGGCGGCGCCGTTTGAGTTTGAGGCGAGCCCGCGGAAGCGGCCCTCCTTCAGGATCTTCTTGACGCTCGAAGCCTTGACGCCGGCCTCCACCAGCCAGTCCAGCGGAGCCGCGTGCTGAGAGACTAGATCGCGAGCCCACTTCTCTGTCTTGTTGCCGTCGATTCCGGCGGCCTTCAGCAGCTCCTGGAAGTGCCGCGGCAGGTAGCCCGCCTTGCGCAGCTGGGCGTTCAGGCGCTCGGATTTCTCAATGGCGATGGTGCCCACCAGCACCGGCTGCCCACGCAGGTTATACTCCTTGATCTCCTCAATCACCGCGTCGAACTTCTCGCGCTCCGTGCGATAGACCACGTCGGCGTGCTCGTAGCGGATGAGCGGCCGGTTGGTGGGAATCACCACCACTTCCAGCTCATAAATCTTCTCAAACTCCGCCGCCTCGGTTTCCGCGGTTCCGGTCATCCCGGAGAGTTTGTTGTACATGCGGAAATAATTCTGGAAGGTGATGGTGGCGAGGGTCTGGTTTTCCTTTTCGATCTTGACGCCCTCTTTGGCTTCGATGGCCTGGTGCAGGCCGTCGGACCAGCGCCGCCCGGGCATCAGGCGCCCCGTAAACTCATCGACGATGATCACCTCGCCGTCTTTCACCACGTAATCGCGATCCAACTTGAAGAGCGTGTGAGCCTTCAGAGCCTGATAAACGTGGTGGATGAACTCCATGTTGGCGGGGTCGTACATGTTCTCGAGGCCCAGCAGTTTTTCCGCCTTGGC
>JBJKQF010000065.1:0-29174 GCA_046705545.1 Terriglobia bacterium | reverse complement strand
AACGAACGCCGAGCAGTCCACCCTGAATGTGTGATACAAGGCGCTTTGGGTGGCGGTACACTAACCGCCGAAAAGGGACCGCTTATTTTGAACCAGCCACGGGGCTGTTCAACGCCCTGCGGACATCACTTTTGCCGCACTGCATCGAACCTCAGCGTGGGAACGGAAACCCGCCACAGCCGCCCTTGCGGGTCCGCCCAGAGCTCGATCCTTGCTAAGTCCGTGGTTACGAGGAGGTGCCGAAGGGATTTACTTACCCCCTTGACGCTGACGCTTTCCACGCCGGTCCCCACTACCAGGACCTTCCCGGGCAGGCCTTCCTGCGGAATAAAAGCGTTGAAAACCTGCCGGCCGCGTGAGGTCTTGTCATAGCGCTGTACCAGAATTTCATATTGGCTCAGGACGTTATCGTCAAGGACCACCACGTCCTTGGGGAGCAGAAATTCGCGGCGCTCCTCTTTGCCGGCCGCGGTGTGGTAGCGTGCGTTGGACGGCACCCGGGTGAAGTCGATCTCGAGCCGGGAGGTCCCAGAACCTTTCAGTTCCCAGCGATAGGACAAGGGCTGAAGGTGGGAGTCAAGAACCAGGTCGGGAAAACTGCGGAACACCAGGTCTTTCCCTTCCTTCTGGGCGTGAAGCTCGATCTCAGCCTTGGCGACAATCCTCTCCCCAGCGGGAATGATCTGGAAGCGTTCGGAGCCGATGTCATGGCCCGCGATCGAAATTTCAAATATTCCCCGGTCAGCCACCACAGGCGGCGACGCCCAAGTCATGGCCGAATGGCAGGAGAGCGTCCAAACCGCCAATCCTGCATAGAGCGACAGCCGGCTTAAATCAATCCGATGCACCCTCATGCTCCTTCTATCGGCTAAATCAGGTTCAAACCCAGGATCTCCCGAGCGATCTCCTGAGGAGGGCGTCCTGTAGTAGAGATTCGGTATTTCGCCTGGCGATAGTAGGCAAGACGCTGAGCATAGAGCTGCGCAAAGCTCTCACGATCACGAAATAAGGGGCGGTTGTCCATGGCCGCGCAGCGCTCCCAAAGCTCATCGAGAGGAGAATCCAGCCAGATCGTGATTCCACCAATTCCCCGGATGAAGTCGAAATTGGGCTTTTGGGCGTACGTTCCCCCTCCGAGCGCGATGACCGCAGGTTCCTTCTTGGAGACCTCCACCAGGGCCGCCTGTTCGACTTTGCGGAAAAAAGGCTCGCCGGCCCGTTCAAAGATTTCGCGGATGGTGGTTTTCTGGCCGGCTTCAATCGTGGCATCCAAGTCGACGAAGGGCCACCCCAGCTCTTCCGCCAGAAGAGCTCCCACCGAAGACTTGCCGCTTCCCATGAACCCGAGAAGATAGATTAGTTTTTTTCGACGGCCATTCATTCCACGTTACCCGTTCTGGTCAAAGGAAATTATAAGAGGCACGTCTTCCGGTTCGCAACCGCTGTGTTCAGAGGTTGAGGGAGGCATGAAATGGATCTTCGGACGGTCCCAAGAGATACGCCCGGGGAACTTCCCTAGAGGTCTAAACTGGTGGTGGCTACTTCTGGCGGATATGAATGGTGCCACTGAAAGAGGTTAGTTCCAAGGTGGCCCGGCCGGTGCTGTAGGTCCCGAAGAGGCTGTTGCCTGGCATCGGAGGAGCCTCGGAATGCCGGGAGACCAGCGGGAAAGTGTTGTCCACCTTGCCGCGCACCGTCTTGGCGTTCAGCTCAAAGGAGGCGCTCGGCGGACAGATGATATTCATGTCGCCGCTGTAGTCGGAGAGGACATAATCCCCGCCGGGCTGGAAATCGCCCTCATAAACAATATTGCCGGAGGTGGTGGTGCCGTGCAGCCGGGAGCTTGTGGGATCAACAAAGTGCAGATTGCCGTTGATGGAGTAAGCCTCTACGCGGCCGGAGGGCCGGAGAACTTCAATGTTGCCGCCCACCGAACGCAGGGACAGATGGCCGCCCGGGTCCTCCACCAAAATGTCTGCTCCCAGGGAATCCACGGAAGTATCTCCCCGCACCGACTCGATTTGCACCGACCCCTGTGGATTGCGAATTTCCAGGCTGGATCCCACCGGGATTTGCAGAGTGTAGTCGACCGTGCCGGTTTCAGTTGGCTGAGCGTCAGTCCCCTTGACGATATAGGTTGTGATGTGCACCTTATACGCCGGACCCTGAGACGGAAATTCCTCGGTATCGGCCGCCATCTGGGGAGAAGACGAAATGTAGTTAATGTGGACCAAGGACCGCGTCCACCCCTTCACAATGACCTTGCCCCCCATGTTCGAAATACTGATCCGGGGTGCTGGAGTGGTCGCGATGGTCTTCTCGACGGCGGGCGGAGTCGCGGCAATCAACAGCCCAGCCGGGATCAGCAGCAACATCCCGACACTCCGCATCACTTTACTTTTGCGGGATCCGATGAATTGGCTCAGATCTCTGCTCGTCGCACTACCCATTTGATCAACGGCCATTGTATTCCAGGGCGGAGGCTAAAATGTCCGCCTTCTCCGAATAGGCTTGCATGAGGTACCGGCGCGCCAAGGTGTTTTGAGGCTGCGCTTGAAGTGAAACCAGGCATTCATGAATCGAGCTGTCGAGCGACGTCAGCCCACGCTCATAAGTCTTCTGCGAGGAGGGATCCAGATAGGCCTCCCGAGCCTTGTAACTCTTTTCCATCCCTTCGACGGTTTGCACCAGGTTCTGTTCCACGGTTGTCAAAGCGGCGGGCGCCATGCTAGTAGCGACGACGGCGGGAGATGAGCTGACGGGCTGCGAGCGGCGGTAAAGGTCTCCGCGAGTAAGAAGAAAAACGGCAAAAATCATCAGAAAAACAAGAGCCCCCACCGGCGCGGCGCTGGAGAAAAGACGAAATGGAGCGAACCCTCTTTCCCAAAGGCTTCGCTTCTGGCGGAAGTAGCCTTCCGCCTCAAGGGTGGCCCGGATGTTGCTCCAAACTCGAGGGGCGGGAGTTTCCAGAGGCCAAGTCCGGGCAGCCGATTGGATCAAAGTGAGGTCAGCGAGAAGAGAGCCACAGGCGACACACTCGGTTGCATGAGGTGGCAATCCACTCTCTGCTTGCCGTTCCAGGTAGCCTTCCAGGTTCGCCTGAAACTCTTTGCAACTTGACTTCAGATTCTCCTCACGCCGATCTTCAATCATGGCCCTACTGCTCCTCCCCGCCCTCGGGGTTTAACCGCCCGGTGGAACCTCTACTTCCAGGTTCGAGCTGGTGCTGCTGGAACCACTCGCGCAACTTGAGACGAGCCTTGTGCAGCTGTGATTTCGAATTACCAACAGAACAGTTCATAATTTCCGCGATCTCATTATGCTCATATCCTTCAACATCATGCAAGATAAAGACGGACCGATAACCGGGTGGAAGTTCGCCGATCGCACGCGTCAGAGCAATCCGGTCGATTGAACCGACCAAGCGGAGGTCGTTGTCCCCGTAATCACGCTTGATCGGGTCGCCCTGCGAGTTTTCCGTTTCATCAAGCGATATCTGGCTGAGACCCTTCTTTCTCAGGTGCATTAGCACCACATTGACGGCTAATCGATGCAACCATGTAGAAAATGCAGACTCCCCCCGGAACGTCGATATCTTCCGAAATAACTGAAGAAAGGCTTCCTGAGTAAGGTCTTCTGCTTCTGCCACATTTCCGGTCATCCGAAGGCACAGCGAATACACTCGCCGCTTATGGGCTTCAAAGAGCGCTGCAAAAGCCTCCTCGTCCCCCCGCTGAGCCCTTGCAATTAGCTGAGTATCCGGAGCGACCCTGGGGCCTGCCGGTTTCTGTGCACTCAATAGCTCTCACCGAAGGGCCGCACCTGAACTCAATGGTTGAGATGCGGCGGCTAAAATCAGAGTTGTCTCTTAAATCTGCAATCTTTCGCTGGATTTCAGGCTCCCCGCCCGGCGCGGCAAGCCCTTGTATTACTTACAGTTACTACTTCTGGGCACCACCCTCCGGAATCTCGATCACGGCCTTTCCCACCCCCACGTTGCCAGCGGTATCGTAAGCTCGCAGGGCAATTACGTGTTCACCGGGGGCCAGACCGCGAGCCTTGATGGTAAAAGTCTCCGTTCGAGAGTCGATAATGCCGTCGTCTGACGCAATCTCCCCCCACGCTTGGCCATCGACCGAGCTCTGAGCATTGTGCAGAGGCGATGTCGCATCCTCAGCCCGAAATTGCACCGTGCTTTCACCGCCATTCACATCTTGGCGCAGGACGCTCACCACCGGCGGAGTGTTATCAATCCAAAAAAGGCGCGCTCAGCATTTCGTCCCTGCGGGCCAGAGCCGGAGGATTGGATGGCGAGTCCGAAACAACTAGGCGAGCCACGTATTGGCCGTCCGCCAGGCTGGAAGGATCCAGAGTGTAACTGGCAGTCTTGATCTTGTCTTTGACCAAGTGCCAACTCTTTTCGTCCGTCGCCTTAAGATAGAGCGAATAGACAAGCGAGTCTCCGTTTGGATCCTCCGCCCGCCAGTTAATCGTAAGAGGCTTCTTGTCGCTATCCTGGTTGGCGGGAGCCGAAACCTGATACGTCACTCCAGGCATCGTGGCGACGCTAATCCCAACCTTGCCCGCGCCCCCGCTCGAAGAAGGGCTTTCCGTGCTGATCCGCTCACCGGCATCGCTCACGCTGATTGATTCGATGTCCGGCGGAAGATTCTGGTTCAGATAGGCCACGGAAACTTCGTCCAGATCCGGATGGGACTCGCCAGATCCCCGGAAAACCGCTTTCCATTGGACGTAACGAGCCGGAGGACTGGTGATTTGAATGCTTCCATTCGGGTCCTGATAAGGCCCTGCCCAATCGCTCCACGTTTGGTCCGGCCGCTTGAAATTCCCGCTGCGCGTATAAAATTCGATGGAAGTCCCTGCGGGAATTTGCCCACGCCAGGCCAGCACGCCCCAACGCGAAATGAAGTGGGTATCCTTGACAGGCGATTCGTAGGTTCCTTGCTTGGCCGGTTTTGTTCCCATCCGGAAAAGCTTGGCAACGTTGCTGGTAATGATGTAAAGGTCTTGTCCCTCAATTAAAAGCCGCGTCGCCATCGACTCGTGCGTTTCGGCCAAGAGCGTAAGGTTCCCGCCAAAGGGAGAAGGTTCCAGGGAAAAGATCTGGCCGTTGGAGTCTGTCGAAAACAATACCTTCTTCCCAAGCAGCGCCAGCCCATACACGCTCTCGTGATTGGACCTCCAAAGCGTTTCGGCGGTGGAGTCAGGGAAGATTTCGATCACAGCTCCGCGGCTCTGGGACCTCAGCAGCCCGGCAATGCCTCTCAGCGTCTCTCCTGGATGGATGAAGCTGGGCGTTTTCTCTTTTTCCTTCGCTTTGGGCGTCTTCGGTTGAGGCTTGGGTTTTGGCTCTTTGGACTTTTGGCCGGAAATCTTTGACTCGTTCGACGATTCCATCGGAGTCTCGGCAGTCACCGTCACCACTTGGGTCGGCATCGTAATGGCTGGCTGCTGAGGCCCTAGCATCAGAGGCATTCCGACGGCTCTCGGAGCCCCTAAAGCCGCGGCGTAAATATCCCCGTGAGGGCCCACGGCCAAGGCATGAATTTCTGGCAGGTCGGATTGGTAAATCACAAAGGCTTTGCCTTGGGGACTAATGCGATAGACCAACCCGTTCGGAACGCTTCCGGCAAGAAGGTCTCCCCGATGATCGAACGCCAGGCACATGATGTGGGTTTGATTGCTGGTGAAGAAAACCTTGCCTTTCCCCGTGCGGTCAACGCGCAAAATCTTCCCATGATCTCCCGTGCCCACGTAAAGCCTTCCTTGCGAGTCAAAAACCAGCGCCCAAATATATTTGGTGTGAGGCTCATAAAACACCGACGACTTGCCGTCCGGGGTCACACGGTAGATTTTGCCGTCGGGCGAGCTTCCCACATAAAGATCACCCTTGGGACCTGCAGCCATCGCAAAGATGTCCGGCTCCTGGGCGGTAAAGAACAACGAAGACTTGCCCCGCGGAGTAACCCGGAAGACCTTCCCTTGATGCCCGGTGCCAATGTAGAGATTGCGGCGACCGTCTGCCACCAGCGAGTAGGCAAGCGCCTCGTCAGGATTGAAGACCTCCTTGAGCTCAGGGGCCAATCCCAGCGAACCGTCCTTGCTGATGGAAACGCCCTGGAGCCGGCCTTCCAGGAAGGTTTTAAAGTCGGCGACCTGCCAGACCTTGGTTTCCACGCTTACGGCGGGAAGCGCCAAGCCGACCAGAAAGAGAAGCAACAGTATCTTTGTGCCAAATTTCATAGCCACACTCGTGGAATGGAATCCGTGCGGGCCGGCATTTGCCGGCGTCCTCTGCACGGCTAACTACCGGGGTTTTCCACCGTTAGGTAGAGGATCTTTCTGCCTTCGATCTTGTACGGCGCAGGCTTTGTCTGGTAGTCACCGATCACCGAGGCAAGGCCAAGAGCTACACTGTTGGAAACAGCAGGATCCGCCAAGAATGTTTGCACCAGAGACGGCGGGGGCGAGGGATACTCATCCCCTTGCAGAGTCAGGGAGCGCTGTGGAACCATCAGGAGCGCGTAGAGCCGGTTGTCGTGACGCATGCGGTTGATGGCCCGCACCAAGTGATGCAGATCGCGGGGCGCCTGGTTGAGGGGAACGATGCGGTTCTCGATCACGTTCAGCGCCGAGCCGCTCCCTACCATGAGTGAAAGTCTCTTGTCGCTGACGCTCTCTGGGATGTCCACCGGAATCTTTTGGATCAGGGTCCCTCCCGATGGGGTGCGCAGCAGACCCGTCACCACAATGTGATCACCCGGGCGAACCTGCGACTTGGTGCTCCAAACCTGTTCCAGCGTGGCCGATCGCTTTTCATTCTTGGAAATGATCGATAGGTCGATCCCTTTGATCTGCAAACCGGGAAACCCCGCGCTGAGAAGGTAGCTCAAGGGAGTCGAGAACAATCCCCCGGCAACTCCCCCCGTGTTAATCTCCCCGGAAACAACATCCGCAATCTTTACCGTCTCCCCGTCGGAGAGATGAATCTGGCCGTTCACTTCCAGAGTCGAAGGGCCCAAACCCCTCTCCGTCCCTTCCAGGGTGGACATGATGCCGAGGTTTAAGAGAACCGGTGAAAGGAACGCCTGCTGGATAATGTTGAAGTTGTAGTCCGCCTTCCTGTTCAAGGTTGAATCTAGGTGGATGTGAACCGGAATCATCGCAGTCTTCTCGCCGAGAACTCCATAGACCGCTCCAAAGCGGTCCTGGCGGATGGTCCCCACCAAGGGACCCGGCACATCTATCTTGAAAGAGCTGGCGATGCTAGGCACGCTGGCCAGCACGTGCGACTCGGCAAAAGGAATCCTGGTCGGCCCGACCATCAGAAAGCGGTGCCCGCAAGCGTAGAGGTTGTCTCCCTTCCGGTAAGTCACCGTGCAGTCCGCGTTCAAGTTGAAATCCCCGCGAACCAAGACCATGCTGACCATCGTGCCGGGTTGAGGCCCCTGAGGATTGGCGGGAAAGGTCTCGCCGCCAGAAAGCGCTGCCCCTTGCATGGGCTTGAAACCCATCTGACGGAACAGCGGGCTGTAAGCGTCCATCGCCTGGGTAGAGAATCCACCGAAACGCAGAGGGAGTAAGAGATCGGAAAGCGTTCCCTGCCCGCCCGCCGGGGGGAAAGCTTTCATCAGGCTTTGGATGCCGAAATCTCCGGAAGGCTCGTCAGGGATCAGGCGGGCTGAACCGCCGGGGTCGGTCGAGGTGCCGAGGATCTTGTAGCCGGAACTCGCCGCCATGGGGCGCAGCTCATGCGAAGCGCCCGGCCGGACTCCTTCGGGAACAACGTCCAGCATGTCTTGAATCGGCGTAATGCCCGCAACAGCTTCTTTGGCAAAGGGAAATGCCAGCGCCACTGCGCCCACAAGCTTGCCGTCCACATAGACAGGGCTCCCGCTCATCCCTTCGATGACTCCCGTCTGGGCCAGAGGGCCGCCGGACAATCGAGCCAGGATTACGTCATGCTTGGGCGCCAGAAAGTTCCTCAGAACTCCCAGGAATTCGACCTGAAACTCCTGGACTTTGTTTCCCTCAAAGATCGTGCGGCCAACACCGTTAAGGCCCGGTCGAATTTTACTCAGAGGGTAGAACTGGGTCTGGCTTTGGGCTTGGAGAACCGCAGCCGCGATCAACACAAGTGCAACAGCGGCGATGCCCTTATGGAATCGCATAATGGAGAACTACCTTATTCACAACAATTATCTAGTGTACGGGACAAGGTTTTATGGCGTCAAGCAGAGTCAACATACGGCTCCAGCCCTACCGCCCGCCTTAGTTGACAGGCGGCTGCAACCCTCGTAGGCTGGGGATATCCACACCCAAGAAGCATAGGGGTAGCTTTATGCCTAGCTCCAAGAAAGCTATCAACCTTGGAACTATGGTAGGCATAATGCTGGCCGGGATGGTTTTCTTGTGCGCCGAAGCGGGCCGGTCGGCCCAAAAGCAGTCATCGACCGCGACCACAGCGCCCGGAGCCGGCGGATGGCACCACCGGCTCCCGAGTCGCTTACCTTGGCACAGCACTACTTGGAAGGCAGGAAGTTACTGAGGGCCTTCAACTCATCTTTCTTGGCGCCGCCGGAGAATTTGAAGGGCGTCTTGGCTTGTTGGAGGTCATTTCCGAGGGCCATGATGTTCTTGCTCCCCTCCCCCTCCACACCGAGAAAGACATTGGTTTCTTCCACCGCCTGCGAGTTGAGCAACCGGACATTCTGAACGTTCTTGAGGGCCACGGCGGGATAATCCTTCTCCGGCCACGCCTGGCGCCCCCGGAAGTCGTTCACCTCCAGGCCGTCGACATCCTCAAAGTGCATGGCGCTCTGCCAAGCCGGCAGGGAGGGTTTTTCCCACACCACCTCCACATCCTTCACTTTCAAGTTCCGGGCATATTGGAACTTGAGAGCGTGAACAGAAACGTCGTAGGCCATCTTGGGATCGGTAGAGAGGAAGACCCGGATGTTCTCAAAACTGACACCTTCCAACCAGCTCTTGGCGTGTCCCGCGATTCTGGACATGCCTTGCACGTGGGCGATGATGTTCTTGATCATCACGTTCTTAATAAGCCCCGGCCCCGGGTCGCTGGGCTTGGGCGGCCGCTTGTTCCACTCGCTGAGAGTCCCGATCTCGAAATTGAAGGGGTTGGCGTCGCCCGCCCAGAACCAAGCATAGCGGCGCAGGGTCATGGTGATATTGGAAATGATCACATCTTTGATATAGCCGCCCATGACAATCTGGAGGGTGATGCCGCGGTTGCAGTCGGAGATCACACAGTTGTCGATGGTGAAATTTTCGCACCCCACGTGAATACCTTCCGTGAACTTGATGCCGGCGGAGGCGGAGGAGAACCGGCAATTGGTAATGGTCACATTCTGGCAAATACGCTCAGAGGAGAAGATGGCAATGCAATCATCGCCGGTGAGGATGGTGCAGTTCGAGATGCGGACATCGTTGCAGCCGTTCATGTCAATGCCGTCACACCAGACAGCGGCCACGCGGCTGGTGTGGATGTAGACGCTGTCCACCACCACGCGTTCGCACTCATTCAAATAGAACGACCAACTGGGAGAGCGCAGGAAGGAGAGTCCGGTGATCTGAACGTCTTTGCAGTGATGCACCCAGACCAGGTGTGGATACACTTTGCGATTGGGAAAGCCGACCGGATAGGAACGCCGGATCGATCCATGATTTTCAATTTCCAGGCGCTTATGGCTGAACGTGTGCTCGGTGTAGTCGTTTGTCCAGAAGAACTTGTGCTGTCCGTCCACGACGCCGCGGCCTTCGATGGTGATGTTCTCAACATCTTCGCCCTGGAAAATAGCGGCCGTGTCGGGGGTTCCGATCAGTCCGTAGGCCTTTGGATCGTCCGAGGCAAACAGCGTGCAGCCGCTCTCCAGGTAAATCCGGACGTGGCTGCGGAGCACTAAGCCTCCCGTGGTGTATTCGCCAGGAGGCATGTAAACCATGCCGCCGCCTGCCGCCGCGCAGGTATCGATGGCTTTCTGAATGGCAGGCCGGGCATCCTGGGTCTTTACCCCGGTCGCCCCGTAGTCCTTGATGTTGAAAACGGACACGCCGCTCGGATGCGCCGTGGAACCCTCGGGCGGCTGCGGCGAACCCGTCCCGGCCGGTTTTGCTCCCGCCAAGGCGAGAGCCGGAGCTCCGGCTGCCGCGCCGGCGGCGGCCAGCGAATTCAAAAAGAAACGCCGATTAATGTGACTCATGTTCAGATATCCTCTCCACAGGAATTTTCAAGCGCGATGGAAAGCGCATTTTTAATGATGACACTCTTGTGGCCGCCGGCTGATCCGGCAAAGCCGCGGAAGTTGCCCCGCTCGAAACTCCTTCGAGAGGGTAAAACCAGAGACTGGCTGCGTCGAGCGTTTCCCTCCGGAGGCGCGGTTACGGCTGTCTTGAATTACAAACCGGCACCAACAGGCATCCGGACATCGAGCCGTGACCCTCGAAGGTGAACCCCAAAGCCACTGCGGGAGCGGGCTCAGACTACATGCCGGGGGCCGGATGTACAATCCACCCGACTCTCTAGATTACACCCAAATCGGCAAGCCGTTTTCCAAGTTCTCGCCGCAACTCAGGCTTCAAAGAGCGTAGCGGCAAACGGGGCCAGCCCACGCGTATCCCGTAAGCCTGGACGAAGCCCTCCATCATAGGGTTAGGAATTAACTCAAGTCAACAAGGCACGAGCCGCATATGCGCCATCCCGGCGCCCCAGATCGAAGGCGAAAGCGCACAAGTCGGATTTGAGCCGCGCCATGGGACAAGAAGGACGACGATCGAAGGAAACCTCAGCAGGCTAATCAACGCACCCATGGCGTTGACAAGATATTGGGCTTGTGGTAACAACAAAGCGCGGAGTCGCAGAAAGAACATTTCCGAAAAAAAAGCAAAGGAGCGGGTCAGGACCCCGCCCCAATCTGGACAGGGTGTTATGCAGCAAAACAGCCTTGGCAACGAGGACTCGATTCCGGGAACGGCCATGAACCCGCCGCGAATATCCACCCCAAAGCGCGTGGACAAAAATCATATCGGCGTCACTGACAAGATTTTTGCCGTCCTCGAATATCTCATCAGTAGGGGAGCCAAACAGCAATCAGTGCCCTTTCATGAAGTACACAAAGCCTTGCCGTTTGCGCGCACAACCGTTTACCGTATCCTCTACTCGCTTGAAAAACTCCAGTACCTGGAGCGGAAGGGGCCGGAAGGGTCTTTTCGCCTGTCTGCAAAGCTTTTCGATCTTATGGAGCCTGCGGTCCATATCCGCAAGCTGCAGTCTGTTTCCGGCGGGGTGATGACCGACCTGCTGATTCGTTATTCCGAAACCGTCAATCTGGGAGTCCTGGACGATGGCGATGTTACTTACGTTTATGTGATGGAAAGCCCCAGCACCTTGCGGGCGGCTGCCGTGCCGGGAGACCGAGATCGATTTCATAGCACCGCTTTAGGAAAGGCGCTGGTGGCCTATCTGCCCGCCGACCAACTCGATTCGCTGCTGGAATCTCACCCGCTGATTCGCATGACGCCGAGGACGATCACGGAGAAGAAATGCTTCCATGAACATTTGGCGGCTGTGCGGGAGCAAGGCGTGGCCTTTGACCTCGAGGAAAATGTCGAAGGCGTGGTCAGCGTGGCCGCACCCGTTTTCTCCGCGGATGGGAAAGTGGTCGCCGCGTTAGGAACGTCAGGACCTACCGCCCGCATGGAAGCCAAGGCGGAATCACTTCGCAATGACGTTCGAGAAGCCGCCCTGAAGATTTCGCGAAGGTTTTCACCGCGGAGCGCCCAGCGCTCCAAGTCTGAGACGGCAACGGTCTAGCCAAGGATCGGGCTGACAAGGCTCAGACCTCTCTTTGCCCCTCTCTGCGGCCGATGCAAGTGGCCCTCCCCACCAAGTTCCCTCCGAAACTCTACTTTGAAACCAAAAGGCGCATGTATACTACCGTTTGAGCGATGTTTAGAACCGAACGGGAATTCGTGCGATGGCTCCAAGCGCTGTCATTCGATCCATCTCCTCGCCTTAAATTGGGGATCGGGGATGACGCCGCCCTCGTTGCGAGCAGCCGCCGTCACGACTTCATCCTGACAACTGATCTTTCTATTGAAGGCGTCCACTTCACCCGGCGCTTGCACCCGGCGCGATCCGTCGGGCATCGGGCTCTGGCGCGCTCCCTGAGCGACATTGCCGCCATGGGCGGGGTACCGCGTTACGCCTTGCTTTCCGTTGCCTTTTCCCGCGCGACCGCCCGGGGATGGATTGAGGAGTTCTTTAAGGGCATGTCGCGTCTGGCGCGACGATTCCATGTTCAGGTGATCGGCGGAGATACGTCGGTGGTGGCGCGCACGGCCATGATGGACGTCGCCGTGATTGGAGAAGTTCCGTCCGGCAAAGCCTTACGCCGCTCGGGGGCGCGCCCCGGGGATCAAATCTTTGTCAGCGGGCGTCTGGGAAGATCTGCCCTGGGCTTGCAGGTCATAAAATCGCGCTCGCGAAGCAGAAAGCGTGCGGCAGAACCCACGGAAGACGCCAGGGAACTTGAATCTTCGGTGCAGGCGCACCTCTATCCGGAGCCTCGTTGCGAGTTGGGAAGTTATCTGCAACGCACGCACACGCCGTCTGCGCTGATGGACATTAGCGACGGCCTCTCCATCGACCTTGCAAGGCTCTGCGAGGCGAGCGGCGTCGGCGCCAAGGTCTTAGCCGCGCAAATTCCGGGGCCGAAAGGTTGCAAGCCCGCCAAGGCCCTTCGGCTGGCACTCCAGGGCGGTGAAGACTACGAGTTGCTCTTCACCATTCCCACCAAGAAGGCGGCGAAATTACCTCGTAGATTTCGAGGTCTCCCATTGCAGCGCATCGGCGAGATCACGCGATCCAAAGGCCTCGTCCTAATCCAAGGGAACGGCACTCGGGCATCCCTTGGCGCGGCCGGTTACGATCACTTCTCAAAATAACCGAATCGCCAGCTCTATCGGGACTGATTCAAAACCCAGGAGCAGCCAGCCAGTCGGCGGCTCAGTTTGGGTTTGCGGCGGGCCTCACAGGCGGAGTTGACCCCGTTTCCGGGGAGACAGGAGGCGCAGCGGTGGTCATGCGGGGAGTTGTAGGAATAGTGAAATCAGACACCGGACCGGGAGTGGTGCTTCCAGCCAGATAGTCGCTGGGTCCCGCACTGGCCAGGATATCTTTCACCTGATCGGGATTGGTAAGCAGCGGCGAATCGGGGAAATGCCCGATGGGCTTGTCAGCCAACGCATGGCGCATGAAATTCGCCCAAATGGGCAAGGCGACGTGTGACCCCTCTTCTCCCCTTCCTAACGGGTGGTGGTCGTCAAATCCTACCCACACTCCGCACGTGACTCGGGGCGAAAAACCGAGGAACCAAGCGTCGGTAAAGTCGTTTGTAGTACCTGTCTTGCCTGCCAAGCTGTACTTTTCGGCGAGCGCCCTTTCCCGGACCGCCGTGCCGGAATTAAAGACTTCCCGAAGCATCGAGATTTCAAGCCGGGCAATGCCGGCGGGTAAAACATCGGACACCTGGGGAGGAAACTCGTCGATCACCCGCCCATTATAGTCCGTGACACGCAAGATTTCCCGAGGTGCGATGTGCACTCCGTCATCTGGAAAAGTGGAAAAAGCCGAGGTGTGCTCGAGCAGCGTCAAGTCAGAAGCGCCCAGCGCCAGCGGCAGGTTGGGAACCAGCCGCGAGGTGATTCCAAACTTGCGGCAGAGCTTGATGACGTTGTCGATGCCCACTTTGGCCAGAAGCTTCACGGCGGGGACGTTCCTTGACTCCGCGAGCGCACGAAGCAGGGTGATCTGGCCCTCGAACTTGTCGTCATAGTTATGGGGAGCCCAAACGCCGGAAGAGGACGGAAAGCTGACTGGAGAATCAAGAATCGTATCGAAGGGAGTCATGCCGTCCAGCAGCGCTTGCGCGTAAACATAGACCTTAAAGGAGGAGCCGACCTGCCGATAAGCCTGAACAGCGCGGTTGAACTTGCTCGTGTCGTAATTATAGCCGCCCACCATGGCTTTGATTTCGCCGGTGGCATTGTCAATGGCCAGAAGCGCTCCCTGGACCGTGGGGGTTTGATCAAGAGTCACATGGGCTGTTGATCCTTGAACACTGTTGACCACGAATAGATCCACATCGCCCGGACTGAATACCTGCTCCGGGGTTCTCTTGCGGGTCCAGGCAAAATCGGCCGGCTTCACCCGGGCCGTCACGCCGCCAAAGCGTACCAGGGCATGGTCCCGTTTAACCTCCATCACCAGACCGCGCACCCGATCACCCGGCTCCAGCTTGTCCCGCCAGTCCGGGTCCACATAGGTTTGCAGGGTGGCGACTTGGCCATCCAGGAACTTTACGGGATTCTTCAGAATATTCTCTTCAGGGCCACGCCATCCTCGCCGTTTGTCATCTTCGCGCAGTCCCTGGCGGAGGGCTTCCTGCGCCTCCCTTTGCATCTGAACGTTCAGCGTGGTGTAAACCCTTAGGCCCTTCTGCTGAACAGTCTCCCGCCCGTACTTCTCCTCCAGAAACTGCCGGATGTCCTCCACAAAATAGGGTGCGAGGTCATTGCTCCAGGTCTTTACATGCAGCCCGAGGGGAGATTTTTCGGCGGCGTGGTATTCCTCTTGGGAGATCTTGCCGGTTTCGAGCATGGCTTTCAGAACTTCATCCCGGCGCGCGCGGCAGCGCCTGGGGTGGAGAATTGGAGAGTAATAAGTCGGAGCGCGGGGCAGCCCGGCCAGCATCGCGGCCTCGGGAAGCGTCACCTGATCCAAGGGCTTGGCAAAGTAAAATTCCGAGGCGGCCCCGAAACCGTAGTTTCCGTAACCCAGAGGAACCTGGTTTGAATACATGGTGAAGATTTGAGGCTTGGTGAAGTGGCGTTCGATTTGAATGGCCAGAATCGCTTCCTGGATCTTGCGGCGGAAGCTCTTTTCCGGAGTCAAAAAGAGCATGCGGCTTAATTGCTGTGTCAGAGTGCTTGCGCCTTGAGCCTTGCGCCATTCCAGAATGTCGGTAATGGCCGCGCGCACGATCCGCAGCACGTCGATTCCCCAATGGCTTTCGAAGTGGCGGTCTTCAATGGAGATGACCGCATTGCGCACGACTGGAGGGATCTGGCCGTAGGTGAGCATCACCCGGTGTTCCAAGGCGAAGCTGGCGATCGGGGCGCCGTTGTCGGCATACAACTCCGTCATCACGTCCGGCTGGTAGTTCTCCAGACGGCGGACTTGCGGGAGATCCGACGAGTAGATGAAAACGTACCCGCCCAGAACACCCAATCCGGCTGAAAGAATGAGCAGGATTACGAAAACGAGTTGGCCGAAGACTTTCCGGCTCCTCAGCAGCGGCACCGCTCCTTTTCCTTGAGAGGATTTCGGAGACCGCGGTTGGGGACCATCCATCGTGTGATTTCCTCTCGTCCAATTCTAGGTCCAGCAGTTCGGAACAGTCAAACGAGCTGCAGTCCCGCCGCGTTTCAAAAGATGCGCAGGGCGGGCAATAAATGGCCGCGGAGGGTACTTCCCTGCCGAGTCGAGCCTGGCAATCAACCGCTGCCGCTTAGGTTTTGGTTGCGATGAGCTTGCGGCAGAGACGAATCAAGCGGGCGTAAGGAATTTCCGCCATCGAGGAGAGCAGGAAGAATTCTCCCTGTCGGAAGCTGCTGTAATACCACTTCGAAAATAAGCTCAGGTGTTCCCACAATGGAGCTCGAGCCGTCCCATCGCTTCCGGACAGCAAAGATTGGAAAAGCAGGCGAAGGCGTTCATCGAGGGGGAGAGGCGTGGGAACGTTTTCATCGAGCGCCAGGGAGGCGGGACCCGAGAGCCGCCCCGACCGCAACAGAAAGAAAGAGACGCTTTGAGGCTCGGCGCCCGGAACGACGATGACCGCGTGGAGATCCGGAAGGCTGCGCACCGGTTCCGGCCTGAGCCGCAGGACATCGTGAACCTTGTCAATCTTCCGATGAAGGAGTGCAGCCCGCTCGAAGTCGAGAGTTTCAGAAGCTTGGTCTCGCTCCGCTTCCAGGAGGCCTGCCAAAGACCGTCCCTGGCTGCCCAGGAATTCCACCACCCGCTGAACCTCCTCTTGGTATTCCGCGTCCGTGCATCCCTGGAAGCAAGGCGCCATGCACATGCGCATCTGGGAGTAGATGCAGCCGGGATGGGCGGGATCAGGGTTGAGTTCCTCGTGGCAGCGCCGGATTTTAAAGAGGTCGAGAAATTCCCCGGCAAAACGCTCCGCGGATGCACGCGAAGGGAAAGGGCCGTAATAGAGCGCTCCATCGTTCGCAATTCTTCGCGTGGGATAGCACCGCGGGAAGCGGTTTGAGATGTTCACTTTCAGCAGGGCAGGCGACTTCAAGCGCAGCCGGACGCGATAGTGCCGGGGATAGTAATCCCGGTTCAGATGGTAGAGCAGCCACTGAGCTTCAAGAGACGATCCAACGTATTGATATTCGATCCGGCGGGTAATCTCCCGCAGGCTTAGGAGTTTGGAGTTTCGCTGGCGCTCGCCCAACAGGCGCAGCAACCGACGATGCAAATCGGAGGTTCGTCCGATGTAAGGCGCCATCTCACCCGCCGCCTCGCCCTCAAGAAAGAGCGTGAAAACCGCCGAGCGATGCTCAAAGCGATCAAAGAAAGGCTCGCCGCCGGAGCCAGAATCGAATTTCGCAGAGTTTTGAAGTTTCATGCAGGGCCTCGGCGCTTGTCCCGATTGTAGTTTTCTGGAGAGAACACGGTCAAGCTGCGAAAGATCTTTGAAGCTTTCCCTCGTACACAGCCGGAACTGGCACACAGCGCCGTCTGCCCCAAACAGGGGCACGTTGGAAAGATTTTTTGTCGTTGCGCTTGCAGGCGGCCCAAGCGGCGCTCGCCTGCTATTTGGAAGGTATTTAATCGCGAAAGAAACCGATCAGCTTATCGTAGGTTGTGCCCAAGTCTTCCGGCTCAACGCGCGTTTCTCCGATGACAGTCATGAAGTTTGCGTCCCCCGTCCAGCGCGGCAGAGCATGGAAGTGGACATGATGCTCGACCCCCGCGCCCGCACACCGGCCCATGTTCAGCCCGAAGTTATATCCCTCGGGATGGTAGCAATCTTTCAGAGCGCGCTGAACGCGCTGCGCGAGTGCCATCATTTCGTTCAGGGTCTCCGCTTGAAGCTCACCCAGGTCCGCTACATGCGCGTACGGGGCGATCATGGAGTGACCGGTGGTGTAGGGATAGAGATTCAGCAGGACGTAGTTGAACTTCCCGCGGTAGAGGATAAGATTTTCCTTGTCCGCCGCGGCGTCAGCAGCCGCCTTTTCGCAGAAGACGCACTGGGCGATCTTCCTCGCTTCACTGACGTACTGAAAACGCCAGGGCGTCCACAAGTAATCCATGATGATCCCTGCGCCGATGGCAAGATCAGTCTTCCGAAACGGCCGGGCTGGAAGGCGGGTTGCCCGGGACCGGGGGGGCCGCCGGTTCCGCACTCTCATTGCCGGCATTGACAATGTCTTTCAGTTCTTTGCTCGGCTTGAAGTAAGGGATATCTTTCGCAGGCACGTCCACGCGCGCCCCGGTTTTCGGATTGCGGCCGATCCGCGAATTGCGGTGCCGGGTTCGGAAGCTCCCAAAACCACGGATTTCAATCTTGTCCCCGCTCCGCAGAGATTTGACGATCCCCTCGAAAATAGTATCCACAATAACTTCAGAATCCTTTCGGCTCAACTCCGTGGTCCGGGCAACGTCCTCAATCAAGTCAGCTTTCGTCATGCTTCGCTCCTGAGGTAATTTTAGACCCCGCTAGCTGGATCCCTGACACCTGGTTGGTTCGGAAGAAAACCGCTCCATCCGCGGCGATTCTTATTCTTCGCTTTCTTTTGCGGCACGCCCTCGCAAAACCGTTGAGGTCGTAATGCCGGCAGATGACAACGCTTCCGCCATCCTGGAAAGGCTAACCGGCTCCGGCGCCCTCTTACGTGGCTCGGGCGCCTTTGAATCGGACATTCTCAAGCTGAGAGCAATCTTCTTCTCTTCCGGGTTCAGGCGGACCACGCGAAAATCAAGCTCGCTGCCCACCTTCGGGCCGCCCCGGTCGCTTCCGGAGGATTGGTCTTCGATCTCAGAGATGTGGCACAGCCCTTCGATACCCTCTTCGATTTCGGCAAAGATTCCGAAAGAAGTCCGCCGGGTAACCTTGGCATGGACTACGTCTCCTACCTTGATCTTGCCAAAGAAATTCTCCCAGACATCGGGCTGAAGCTGTTTCAATCCCAGGGAGAGGCGGCGAGCCTTGGGGTCAACGTTGAGGACCACAGCTTCGATCTGCTGGCCCTTACGAAGTACTTCCGAAGGGTGCTTGACGTTCTTGGTCCAGGAGAGGTTGGAAACGTGAATCAGACCGTCCACTCCTTCCTCAACTTCCACGAAAGCGCCGAACTCGGTGAAGTGCCGAACCCGGCCCTGCACCACCGTTCCAGTGCCCATGCGCTCACTCAATCCCTCCCAGGGATCGGGAAGGGTCTGCTTGAGGCTAAGAGAAATTCTCCGCTGGTCGAGGTTAACATCCAAAATCGTTACCTCGACTTGATCTTCCGGCTTCAGGATCTTGGAGGGATGCTTCAGGCGGCTTCCCCAACTCATTTCCGAAATGTGAATCAGGCCTTCGACACCCGGCTCCAGCTCGACAAACGCTCCGTAGTCCGTCAAGCTCACGACGCGTCCGGTAGCGTGATCGCCCGGATGATAGTGGGCAACCACCTGCTCCCAGGGGTCGGGAGTCAATTGCTTAAGGCCCAGAGAGATGCGACCCTTTTCCTTGTCAAATTTCAGAACCTTGACTTCGATTTCCTGGCCGACCTCCACAACTTCCGAGGGTTGAGCAACTCGCGTCCAGGAAAGATCGGTAAGGTGCAACAGCCCATCCAGGCCGCCCACGTCGACAAAAGCCCCGTAGCTGGTCAGATTTTTCACACGGCCCTTCAGGACGGCCCCTTCCGCCAGTTTCTCCAGAGTCTCCTGTTTGGCCCGTTCCTGTTCTTCCTCCAGCAGCTTGCGCCGGCTGACGACGATGTTGTTCCTTTTTCGATCCAGCTTGGTGATCTTGCAGGTGATTTCCTGGCCGATCAATTCTTCCAGGTCCGGGTGGGCCTTGAGATCCGCTTGCGAGCTTGGAAGGAAGGCTCGGACTCCCACATCCACCGAGAGCCCTCCCTTGATCCGCTCGACCACGCGGCCCTTCACGGGTAGCTCTTCATAGAAGACCCGTTCAATCTCTTCCCACAATTTCTCTTGCAGCGCCTTGCGCCGGGAAACCACCGCCGTTCCCGTGAGTTCGTCGAATTTTTCGACTACCACATCCACGGTGTCGCCGGCGGCGACGTTCAGTTCACCCGCCTCAGACAGGAACTCGCTGCGAGGCACAGCCGCCTCACTCTTAAGGCCCAGGTCCACAAACACTTCTTCGTCGGTCAGCTTGACGACAAGCCCTTGAACAATCTCGCCCTGAGCCAGAGCGGGGCCCGACACGATGCTTTCCATCAGGTTCTGATCGTCAAACACCTCAGCAGATTCTGATTCAGAAGCCACGATTTGAGAAACGGCCGGAGTTTCTTCGGCAACTGGGGATTCAACGGCGGCAGGTTCAGCATTCTCTTCCTGTGGCTTATCGAAAGCCGGCGGGACAGGTCCGGAATCTTGGTCTAGTGACGGCACAGGGGAAGGTTCGCCTTCGGGTTGAGCGTCGGCCGCCGCGCCATTTGCTACCTCAGCCTCTGGGCGCACGGAGCCGTCCACGCCATTCCCGTTCTCCGCTTCCGGCGAGAGCATAACCTCATTCCATGAGGCACGATCTTGTTGCGACGACATTCCTTTCCCTCCGTGGCCCAAACCCAACGCAAATCTACAGTGAATCTGTATTTTACCGTTCTGGGAAAAGGGAAGTCAAACCTATCAAGTTGGCCACCCTTTTGCAACCTTATCATTCGATCTGGAACCTGAATCCCGCCTGCTTGATCCCCTTTCGATAGTCATCGGAGGTCATTTCGATCAGTTTGCACATCTCATACAAGCGAGAAGAAAGAGTCGGCCCTAATTGCGCAATGGAGTGGTCAATATCAACAGCATCTCCAGAAGGAGAGCGCACCGCGCTGCGGCGGACAGACGCCCGATGGGCCAGAGTGGTAGTGATGAGCGTAACTTTCTTTTCGTTGTATCGGGAATTGATGATATAAGCAAGCGTTTCGCGAACCCAGTCCGTGGGGTCGGAAGCTGTTAAGTCATCCAATAGAAGGACTTCGGCCTCCAGCACCGGGCTCAAGACCCGCATCTCCGACGTATGCGATACAGGGTTATAGCTATCTCGAATATCCTTAAGAAGCTTTAGGAAATCGTAATAGAGGCAAGGAATTCCCTTACGAAACATCAGCTCGCGCAGGACGGCAACCCCCAAATGGGTTTTGCCCGTTCCCGTGGGCCCGATAAACAGCAGGCCGAAATCCGTGGGGTATTCTTCCACGAGCTTCTGAGAGTAGAGTTTGGCGGCCACTAGGCTCCGATTGGGCTGCCCGGTGCGGGGATCCTTGCGGATGTCAAAGTTCTCAAAGGCGCAATGTTCGTAGCGCTTGGGGATTTGCGCCTGCTTGAGAAGACTATCCCCCACCGTTGCTTTCTCACAGTCACAACGCGCCACCTGCCGGACACCGTTCGCTTCGACGGGTTTCCAGCCCGTGCCTTGGCAGATCGGACAGTCTTTTTTCGCCATTTCAGAGCCTGTAACAGATTCTAAATCACTCGGCACAGGAAGGGAAAGGAAATGCGCATGCGCCCTTAACCAGCGAAAACCCCAACGAGGGAACCGGGAATTAAGTCCCCCTAAGCTAAACAAAAATTAATCCCGCGTTCAGGTCTCCTGACCGCCCCGTCACATATTGTTAAGGGCTGGCGTGAATCAAGGAGGTGATCGTGCAAAGCAACCGAAAGAGGGTCGCCCAAAGCCCAAGGATGGATACGGTTGATGGTCGAGAAGGCGAAGCGAGGGCCTGTCCCCCCCGCTGGCAATGCCGCCGATGGTTCCGAGCCGCTCTCAGCGTGATCGTGCCATTCTTCCTGGCGGCCATGTCGGGTGCGGCACAGTTCGCTGGAGCGGCTGGGTCGGCCCGGGTTGTGACGGCCAGCGTATCCCATTCGCGGAATTCAGCTGACTCTGATCCCGGTCAGGATGCGCCACTGACATTAACCCTTCAAGATGCGCTCAAACGCGCCAGAGCTTATAGCCCTCAATTCCAAGCTGCAGTTACCGCTACAAGATTAGCGCGCGAGAACGTGCTCCAAGCCAAAGCTGCGCTGCTGCCTTCCGCAGACTACACCATGCAGGATCTCACTACGCAGGGCAACGGCGTGCTTCCCTCCGGCCGCTTTGTTACCAATGACGGGGTTCATGTTTACCGGGCCTGGGGAGTTTTCCACGAGACGATTTCCGCCAACACCTTTACGCTCGCCGGAATCCACCGGGCGAGCGCCGTTGAGGCCATGGCTCGCGCTCAGCAGGAGATCGCCGGCCGAGGGCTGGACGTTACCGTCACGCAAGCCTACTACGGGCTGGTGGTGGCAGAACGCCAATACGCCACGGCGCAGCAGGGCCTGGACCAAGCCAAGCGTTCCTTGAAGATCAGCCGCGAATTGGAACAGGGAGGACAAGTCGCTCACAGCGACGTGATTTCATTTCAGATCCAGTTCAATCAGCAGCAGCAAGCGTTCCGGGAAGCCAAATTGGCCATGCAGAATGCGCGCCTGAGCCTTGCCGTGCTCCTGTTTCCTGATTTCAATCAGAACTTCAACGTGGTGGACGATCTCGACTCTCCGCCACCGCTACCTACGCTCGCGGACGTAGGGGAGATGGCGCAGCAAAACAATCCCGAAATCCATGCTGCCATGGCGGCGCTTCGGCAGGCAAAATTCGGAGTCTCCGAGGCGCGCGCAGCCTTCCTGCCCACGCTTTCCTTTGACGTCGATTACGGCATCGAAGCGAATGCCCTCGCCCTGCGAAGCCGCGTCAGCGCCTTTCCGGAGGCGGGAAGGCTTCCCAACCTCGGTTTCTTTGTAACCGCAACCCTCAACCTGCCGGTATGGGATTGGGGGGCTAGGAGGAGCCGCTTGCGCCAAGCGGAGTACCATAGACGGGAGGCTCACGTCGAACTTAGCTTTGCCCAGCGCCAGATTTTGAGCAAACTATATTCCTTTTACAACAACGCGCGCACGGCCCGCTCTGAGCTCAACGAGCTGCGCAACTCGGCGGACCTTGCTGCGGAAAGCTTACGCCTGAACATGCTGCGCTATAAGGCCGGCGACGCAACAGACTTGGATGTTTTGAATGCGCAGAAAACTTTGATGGCGGCCCGCGACGCTTATGCCAATGGCCAGGCGCGCTACCGGATGGACCTCGCCAATCTCCAAACAATCACGGGAAGCTTCTAACCCATGCACATGGAAACTACGCTCTCGCCACGCAAGACGGGCATCGCCACAGGCAAGAGCAACTGTGTAAACGCAGGGCGATGCCAAGGGAAACAAGCCTCCTTGCCGCCGCGTCAGTCTCAGCTACTGTTGCTTTTTTCCCTGCACAAACGTTACTTTACGGCGGCGCTGCTGGGCCTCGCGTTGGTCACGGCGGGGTGCTCCGGCAGGCAAGCACCGGAAGCCGAGCCGCTGGTCAGCGTCCAGGCAGTTCGTGTCAGGCGCTCGGGAATTGAGCAACAAGTCAGCGCGGAGGCCGTACTCTTCCCCCTCCATCAGGCGACGATCGTGCCCAAGATCAGCGCCCCCGTAGAAAGATTCTATGTCGAGCGTGGAGATCACGTGAGAGCCGGCCAACTGCTCGCCGTTCTTGAAAACCAGGATTTGTCCGCGACCGTGGCTGAGAATAAAGGCGCTTATGAACAGGCGGAAGCCAATTATGAGAGCGTTTCCGCCTCCAACCTTCCTGAGCAGACACAAAAGGCGGAGGCGGCTGTAAAGACCGCTCAGGCGTCCTTCAACGCTGCGCGGCAATTGTATGAAAGCAGCAGGAAGCTCTATGAACAAGGCGCTCTGGCCGGAAAGCAGCTGAATCAAGCGGAGGTTGGGCTGGCGCAGGCGCAAGCGCAGCTTGATACGGCCCGTCAGCAACTCTCGAAGCTGCGCTCCGTGGGAGAGAAAACCCAGTTGAAAGGGGCACAGGGGCAGCTTGCCAGCGCCAAAGGAAGGTACGACAGCGCCCGGGCGCAGCTTGCCTATTCCGAGATCCGGAGTCCGATTGATGGGGTTGTTACGGATCGCCCGCTCTACCGGGGAGAGATGGCCACGACTGGTACGCCGCTCGTGACCATCATGAGTCTCTCCCGAGTGGTTGCGCGCGCGCATATTCCAGAGTCAGAAGCGGCTCTGCTGAAAGTCGGCGACCCCGCGAAACTTTCGGTCCCGGGTCAAAGCCAGACAGTTCCAGGAAAAGTCACCGTGGTCAGTCCGGCGCTCGATCCGGACAGCACAACGGTACAAGTCTGGGTTGAGGCACAGAACCCTGGCGATCAGCTCAAGCCGGGCTCTACGGTTACGGTAACCATCATTGCGAAGAAAGCGCCTGACGCCCTGGTCATTCCCCAGTCTGCGCTTTTGTCCGAATCCGGCCAGAACAACGTCGTTATGGTCATCGGTTCCGATGGCCGCGCTCATCAGAGGAAGGTCGAAACCGGCATTCAGCAAGGCACGTGGGTGCAAATCACCCACGGCCTTACAGAAGGCGAGCTGATCGTGGGCAAGGGCTCCTACGGACTGCCGGACGGCGCCAAGGTGAAGTATTAGGCCTCCCATGGATCATCACGCTGAGCCAAATCCCGAAACTTACACCCCGTCTCGCCCGCGTGAAAAGGGTGCATCTGCTTATTGGTTTGCGCGGGAGACCAAACCGATCATTTTCCTGATCATCGCCCTGGCGCTGGTAGGCGCTTATCTCGGCTTCACAATTCCTGTCGCGGTTTTCCCAACCACCAACTTCCCCCGCGTCATCATCGGCGTTGACAACGGCGTCATGCCGATCGACCAGATGATGGTCACCATCACGCGGCCGATCGAAGAAGCGGTAGGCGGCGTTCTCGGCGTCGAAGACGTGAAATCGATCACCAGCCGCGGCTCTGCGGAAATCGACCTGTTTTTTAACTGGCATGTGGATATGTTCCAGACGTTGCAGCGCGTCAACGCAGCGATTGCGCGGGTGCGCCCTGACTTGCCCCCGACGGCGAAGATTGAAACGCATCGCCTGGAATTTTCAAGCTTTCCCATCCTGGGCTATAGCCTCACCTCGAAAACCGTGCCTCAGACCAAGTTGTGGGAGCTGGCGACATACAACATCAAACCCCGGCTCACCAGCCTGGCTGGAGTTGGTACCATCGTGATCCAGGGCATGCAGGTTCCGGAGTTCCACATTCAGCCCGACCCCGCGAAGCTGCTGAGAACCCGTATCACCATTTCGGATCTCCTGAATGCCGTGAACCGCTCCAACCTGATTCAATCGCCTGGGCTGCTCGATCACGATCACGAGCTGTATCTGAATCTGGTCAGCGGCCAGGCCCACAACCTGCCGGAAATCTCCAACATCTACGTCAAGACGGACCCCAGTGGCAATCCGATTTACGTCCGTGACGTCGCCAAGGCCACCTCCGGGGTCGCGCCCAACTACACCATCGTTACGGCCAACGGGAAGCCCGCCGTGCTTATCAACGTGAATCGGCAGCGATCCACCAATACCATGCGCGTGGCCTCTTTGGTCAAAGCGGAAATGCAGAAGATTGAGCGGACGCTGCCGCCGGGAGTCAAGGTAGGCAACTTCTACGATCAGTCGTGGATTGTTGGGGAATCCATCAAGAGCGTGCGAGACGCGATCCTGATCGGAATCATTCTGGCCTCAGCCGTCCTGGTGCTTTTCCTGCGGGACTGGGGGTCTTCCTTCATTGCCGGAATGGTGATCCCCATCAGCATTCTGATGACCTTCATCGCTCTCAAAGCGCTGGGCGAGAGCTTCAATTTGATGTCGCTCGGCGGGCTGGCAGCGGCGGTGGGCCTGATTATCGACGACGCCATTGTGGTGGTCGAAAACACAGTGCTGCGGCGCGAGGCAGGGGAAGGCCGGTTTGAAGCGGTCGCCCATTCTCTCAAGGAACTCACCAAGCCTTTAATCGGCTCGACATTGACGCCGATCGTTGTCTTCGTTCCGTTGATTGCCATCACCGGAGTGACGGGTGTCTTCTTCCGCGCGCTCGCCATCACGGTGGGCGTGGCACTATTTGCGTCCCTCGCCCTGGCCCTGACTTGGACTCCCAATCTGTGCCTCTATCTGCTGCGCCAGCCGCCTAAACCCGAGGCGGGGTTGTCCGAGGGGAACGGGCCTAAAGGGATTCCGCCCGGCGAACCGGCAAGGGCAGATGAAACCTCGCCGGAAGCTACCGGGAATATAACGCCCGCGCAGGCCGAATTGCGGCGGATGATGGCGCTCGAAGAGCGCTCCATGGGAACTTTTCTGAGCCGTTTGATTCGATATTACGACCAATGGTTTCGCCGCGCGCTGGAACGCCCTTGGCTGCTGGCCATCCTCGGAGTGGTGCTGATTCTGGTCTCGTTCTATTGCTACCGCCGCATCGGCTCTGACTTGCTACCCGAGATGGATGAAGGCAGCTTCATCCTGGATTATGTGACGCCGCCCGGCAGTTCGCTCGCAGAATCGAACCGCATGGTGGACCACATCTTGAAGATCGTCCATTCGGTGCCTGAAGTCACATACACTTCGCGCCGCACGGGGCTCCAGTTGGGGTTGGCTGCGGTGACAGAAGCGAACACCGGCGATATTTCCGTCAAGCTCAAGACACGCCGCAACCGGGACGTGTGGTCGATCATGAATGAGATTCGCGCCAAGGTCGCTCAGCAGGAGCCGGCCGTGAACGTCGATTTCACCCAGAAACTTCAGGACATGATTGGCGACCTGACCAGCGCTCCGCAACCGGTCTACATTGAGCTCTTCAACCCGAGCGGGCAACTGCTAAAGTCCTGGGCGCCGAAGGTGGCCGAGGCCATCGGTAATATCCAAGTCGACGGCCGGCATCCCGTCGTCGATATCGACAACGGGATTGATTCAACCACCAGCGGTCCCGCCATCGTTTACAACCTGAACATGGCGAAGGCGGCTCAGGCGGGTTTTACGCCGCAGGATGTGGTGACCGAGGCCGATGCCATGCTGGACGGTTCCACGGCATCGCAGCCGGTGGTGGTGAACGACCGCCCTTATACCCTTCGCATCCGTTTTCCGGAAGCTTTTCGCTCCTCGCTCTCTTCGATGAATAACGCTCTCATGATGAGTCCCACAGGAAACCTAGCCACCCTGGGCAGCCTTGCATCGATGACAAAGCTGCCCGGCCAGATTGAGATTCTTCAGGACCACGAGCAGCGGTACGTGGCGGTTACGGCGCGGCTCGAAGGCATGGATCTCGGCCATGGCATCGCTGCTGTGAAGCGAGCAATCGCGGACCTCCACCTGCCTTCATCAATCCGGGTGGAATACGGCGGGCTCTACCAGACTCAACAGAAATCGTTCCACGACCTGATGATGGTCCTGTTCCTGGCGGTCATTTTTGTTTTCCTGGTTCTGCTTTTCGAGTTCAAGAACTTTTCCGCTCCCATCGCAATTCTCGCCTCTGCCATTCTTTCCACCGCGGGAGTTCTGCTTGCGCTCTATGCCACGGGCACCACCTTCAATCTGTCCTCCTTTATGGGGCAAATCATGGTGATTGGAATTGTGGCGAAGAACGGCATCCTAATTCTGGATGCTGATGAGAAGTTTCGAGCGGCAGGTTTCAGCGCCAAAGAGGCGATCATTCACGCGGGACGGCGCCGCCTGCGCCCTATCCTGATGACGGCCCTGGCCGCGGCGCTGGGGTTCCTTCCCCTGGCGCTGGCGATCGGCTCGGGGTCCCAGATGCTTCAACCGCTGGCCATCGCCGTCATCGGAGGGATCCTGATTGCCGTCGTGCTCTCCCTGGTGGTCACGCCGGTCCTCTACTACCACCTCAGCCGGAGTCCGGCATCAAGTTGAGCCGTGTTTCCTTACGGCAAAGTCCAACGCACCCCCAGTGGAATCACTATTTGTGCCAACATCGTGATTGGCTTATGATTTTTAAGGAAGTTGACACTGAATTTCCCGTCAGGTGGTGCCAGGGCAAAAGGGGGACAGCATGGACAGGCGTGATTTTGTAAAAGATTCACTGATGGTCCTGGGAGGCTCTACCCTGATGAGGTCCGGGCTCGGCCCGGCTTCCGCCTTCGCCGACACTGAGAAAGATGTCAAGCTGCACATCGACTATCCCCAGAAAAACATCCCTCACCTCGACCTTCCCGCCAGTCACGGCGAATGGTACGAGGACACGGTTCCGGACACGCTCGACATCGCCCACCGCTGCGAACTGGCCATCAATGCCCTGACCGGCATTACTGACCCCAATGCCGACGATGAGGTCTATTGGGAAGCGCTGTTTTTCCGCGACCCCGCCATCATGATGCACGACCACAACGATTGGGTGCGAAGCAGTGAGGGCCTGATGGAAGCCCTTCCGCTGTTGCGGGATGTCACCGGAAGCACCTTCAACCGTCAGGTAGATCTGGTGTGGGAGCAAGTCAATCTGAAGAGCATCGGCCCCGACGGCCTGACCTACGCAATCCTCAAGGGTATTCCCTGGAGCAGGCTCAACCCCTGGAATTTCCATTTTATTTGGACGCCGGAGGGAACGCGCACCGATCCTTCCAATCTCGCGGTCAATCTGGCCACCACGCCCGCCAAGTGCGGGCGCATCCTGGGCACCATGGCCGTCTACTACCTTCACGACCGGAATCCCGTCTGGCTGAAGACGTGTGAGCGCATGATCGGCCGACTCAACGCTCTGGCCGTCGATAAGGGTGACTACGCCTTCGTCCCGGCCGGCGCTTACGAGCCCTACGGAAAATGCGGCTCGGAAATATTCAGGCAAACAGGGAAAGACGCGATCAATTACGGAACCCTGCGAATGATCCAAGGCCTGACGCAATACCACAAGGTGACAGGCTACGAGCCGGCCATCCAGCTGGCCGCCAAGCTGACCGCCTTCGGCATGGGCCCGGCGGGTTATTACGACGCCGAAGGGCACTTCCTCATGTCCGACACCATGCGAAACGCCCTGCTCACTTCAAATCGCATGAAGAGGAACTACCCGCAGGCCAAGACCGCCAAGTACGGTGGGCACTTCCACGCTCACACCATCGGCTTGATCAGCATGCTGGAGTATGCAGCAGCGGCGCGCGACCGCACGGCCCTGCAGTTCGTCGACTCGAGCTTCCGCTGGGCACGCGAGCAGGGCTCTTCTCTGGTCGGCTTCTTCCCCGAGTTGATCATCGAAAAGCTGTATCTCACTTGCGAGAGCTGCGAGGTGGCCGACATGATCGGCATTGCCGTCAAACTGACCGAAGCCGGCGCGGGGGATTACTGGGACGACGTGGACCGCTGGGTGCGCAACCAGTTTGCCGAGCAGCAGATGCAGGACGGGGAGTGGATTTACCAGCTCGAGAAGACGCAGGAGAAGAAGCCGGTGGCCTACAACGAGACGGCGGACCGGCTGGCGGAGCGCTGCCGGGGATCGTTTGCGGGCTGGGCCAGCGCCAATGAGTGGGCGACGCTGCTGGGGATTCAGCAGTGCTGCCTGGGGAACTCTTCGCGGGCCCTCTACTACGTCTGGGAACGCATGTTGGAGCGGAAGGGAGAGGATTTGCAGGTGAACCTGCTGATGAACCGCGCATCTCCCTGGGCGGACGTCTACAGCCACATCCCTTACGAAGGCCGGGTAGATTTCAAGATCAAGCAGCCCTGCCGGCGACTGAAGGTACGCGCTCCGGAATGGATTAAGAGCGGCAGCCGGGAGATCGCCTGCAAGGTGAACGGATCGTCCCGAACGCTGCATTGGGAAGGGCGATATGTCGAAGCGGGACACGCGGCGCCGGGAGACAAGGCAACCCTCACGTTCCCGATTGCGGAGCGGACGGTGAAGGAGACGATCGGGGACGTTCCCTACACCCTCACGATCAAGGGCAACAC
>JBJKQF010000064.1:0-7594 GCA_046705545.1 Terriglobia bacterium | reverse complement strand
CGATCGATTCCAACCCCATAAAAATCCAACGGCCGCCGCTTTCCGCGATCAGCGAAACCAGCTCTTCATCGCGCAGCAGGTTCATGCTGATCTGGGCGATCCAGGGAACCTGCGCGCCTTGCGCGATGATCTCCCGCAGAAGCGATTTAGTCCGCCGGGGATTGATGGCGAAGTTATCGTCGATAAAGAAGACGGCGATCTGCCCTTTCCGCTGCTTTTCCAGGGCTTTCAGCTTCAGCAGTTCGTTGACCACGCTCTGATTGGAGCGGAAGCGGATGGAATCGCCGAAAAAGCCCGTGACCGTGCAAAATTCGCAGCCGTAGGGACAGCCGCGCCCGGACTCAATGGGAATCATGTTGAAACTCTCCCAGCCGCTGCCCAAGGCCTTGAGCGCGCGCCGGGCCATCCGAGGCAGGCGCTTGATCATATCGAACTGGTCCAGCTCCATGCGGTCCCAGGGAATCTCGGGATAGTTGTCCAGGGAGGGCTTGATCTCCTTGCCCGCCGCGTCCAGGGGCGTATAAACCTCCTGGAGTTCGCCGCGCGCGGCATCCGCCACCAGGCGGGGCCAGGTATCGTCCGCTTCTCCCAGTACCACAGCGTCAGCGTGGCGAGGACCTCCATCGCGTCCCAGGGGCTCGTCAGGAACCTCGGTTACGTGTGGGCCTCCCATCACCACCCGAACGCCCGCAGCTCGGACCGCATCGGCCATGCGATAGGCTTTGGCCGCCATCCGCGTCATGGCGCCGATGCCCACCAGCTCCACTTGATTTTCCCGGATGAACTCCACCAATTGCGTTTCGTCCATGCGCCGCGCGTTGCCGTCCAACAAAAGCACCTCGTGTTCCGGCGGGGTAATCGACTTCAAAAGGAACATCCACAAATGCGGCATGAAGTTGTTGGTGACTTCGTTGTCCGGATTGTAGAGCAGTATCTTCATGATCACCCCAGTCTCTCGTCGAATTGACTCCAGCGGGCCACAACAGGCGATCTGGTTAACCGGGGGCGAGCTATGCGGAGCCCCATCGAAGGAGTTCCCATCCTACAACACTCCCAGACGGGGTACAAACTGATTCTCGCTGAAGCCATGGCAGAAGGGGAACGGTTGGGTGTATACTGCCCTTCTATCAGAAAGTCAAAAGAAATTCCTGCGGCCCTGGAGAAGATTTCATGAAAGCCCTTGTTAAAAGCCGATCCGAACGCGGCCTTTGGATGGAAGATGTACCGGTGCCTACAATCGGGATCAACGATGTCCTGATCCGGGTGAAGCAGACGGGCATCTGCGGCACCGACCTGCACATTTATGAATGGGATGACTGGGCAAAAGCCACGATCCACGTCCCGCTGGTTATTGGCCATGAATTTGTGGGAGAGATTGCCGAGGTCGGCTCCAATGTGACCGACTTCCGTCCCGGCATGATCGTCAGCGGCGAAGGCCATGTGGTGTGCGGGCGCTGCCGGAACTGCCTTGCCGGACGGCGACATCTCTGTGCGCAGGCGAAGGGCGTAGGAGTCAACCGGCCCGGCGCCTTTGCTGAATACGTAGCCTTGCCGATGGCCAATATCTGGCGGCACCAGGAGTCCGTGCCCTTGGAAGTCGCTGCTATCTTTGACCCTTTCGGCAATGCGGTCCACACGGCTTTGTCGTTTCCCGTGCTGGGCGAAGACGTCCTGATCACCGGCGCGGGGCCCATCGGCCTGATGGCGGCGGCGGTGGTTCGGCACGCCGGCGCAAGACATGTTGTGGTCACGGACCTGAATCCCGACCGGCTGAAACTGGCGGCCAAGATGGGTGTCACGCTAGCCGTAAATCCCGCCGAAAAGAAGTTGCCCGACGTCCAGAAAGAACTGGGCTTGCAGGAGGGTTTTGACGTCGGTCTGGAAATGTCCGGGAGCCCGGCGGCCTTTCGAGACATGCTGGCCAACATGAGCCATGGCGGCAAAGTCGCCATGCTGGGCATTCCCAACCAGGACATCGCGATCGACTGGCACCGCGTTATCTTCAATATGCTGACCATCAAGGGCATCTACGGCCGGGAGATGTATGAAACCTGGTATAAGATGACGGTCATGCTGGAGTCCGGACTGGATATTCGTCCTGTGATTACCCACAGGCTGCCATGCCAGGACTACGAGGATGGTTTTGCGGCCATGAAGAGCGGCAATTGCGGGAAAGTGATTTTGAACTGGAGGGATTGAATTGTACGGAGAGATCCAGAAATACCTGACGAGCAAACTTGCGGAAATTCGCGGCGCCGGACTTTACAAGAAAGAGCGAACCATTGAGTCTCCGCAACAGACCAAGGTGGATATCCGCGGGGGCGCGCCGGTCCTGAACCTGTGCGCCAACAACTATCTGGGCCTCTCAAATCATCCGGCGATTGTGGCCGCGGCCAAGGAGGCGCTCGACCGCTGGGGCTACGGACTTTCCTCGGTGCGCTTTATATGCGGCACCCAAGCCATCCACCTGCAACTGGAGGAGCGGATCAGCCAGTTTCTGGGAACCGACGCGACCATCCTCTACAGTTCCTGCTTTGACGCCAACGGCGGGCTGTTTGAGACGCTTCTGGAAGCCGAAGACGCGATCATTTCCGACGAGCTGAACCACGCTAGCATCATCGACGGCGTCCGGCTGTGCAAAGCCAAGCGTTACCGCTTCCGCAACGGCGACATGGGCGACTTGGAAGCCAAGCTGAAAGAAGCCAAGGCTGAGGCGCGGCACGTCCTGGTGGCAACCGACGGGGTGTTCTCCATGGACGGCTATATCGCCAAACTTCAGGCAATTTGCGACCTGGCGGAAAAGCACGGCGCTCTGGTGATGCTGGACGATTCACACGCCGTGGGTTTTATGGGAGCGCACGGGCGCGGAACCCCCGAGCATTGCGGCGTGGAAGGCAGAGTGGACATCATTACCGGAACCCTGGGCAAAGCCCTGGGCGGCGCGAGCGGCGGCTACACGAGCGGGCGAAAGGAAATCATCGAACTCCTCCGGCAGCGCTCACGGCCCTATCTCTTCTCCAACTCGGTGTCACCGGCAATTGTGGCAACCTCGATCAAGGTTCTCGATTTGCTGCAGGAATCAGGCGAGCTGCGCCAGCGCCTGATGGAAAACACCCGCTTTTTCCGGGAGAAGATGACTGAGCTGGGCTTCTCAATCCTTCCCGGCGAACATCCGATTGTGCCCATCATGATTGGAGACGCCAGCCTCGCCACCAAAATGGCCGACTCACTGTTGGCTAAAGGGATCTACGTGATCGGGTTCTCTTACCCCGTCGTCCCGCAGGGCAAGGCGCGCATCCGCGTGCAGATTTCCGCCGCGCACACCCGCGAAGAGCTGGAATTCACCATCGAGGCCTTCCGGCAAGTGCGCGAGTCCATGGGAAGCGCGTAAGCCGCGACGGCTCGCACTCTCTCACCCAAAATGTCTTTTTCAGTCGGAAATGAAACGGCCGGTCCGAATTTGAATCCTTCGGACCGGCCGTTCACATTGGAAGCACTTTTGCGGGGTCAGCGCCTTTTCACGCCTTGCGAGCCTTGGAAGCAAGCTTGCGCACAAGATCCAGCGTGGAGTCAATCTGGGCCTCGCTGTTGAAGACTTCGCACGCCTGACGAACCCCGACATCGTCGCCTTCTGACCGCACCCGAATCCGTTTTTGAATCCAAAGCTGGTCCTGGAGGTCTTCAGCCGATACGCCCTCAACACGATGCAAGACCACGGCTCCCGCCAGTTCCGGATTGATGGGCGAGCGGATTTCCGCGCCGGGAATCTTTTGCAGGCCGCCGCGCAGGCGGTCGGCCAGGGAACGGATGCGGTTAATCCAGCGGTCGTGGCCGATCTGGAAGTGGAAATCGAGAGCGGCGTCTAGACCCACCAGCAACGAACGATTGCCGGTGCCATATTGCATGAAGCGGAACATGCCGTCCTTGTCGTCATCCCAGGCATAACTCGCCAGCGTGGTCCACACCCTTTCCTGCAGATCACGCTTCATGTAAACGTAGCCGTTTCCGGGAGGCGCCAGAAGCCATTTGTGAGGACTTGAGAAGTAGGCATCGCAGCCGATGTCCTGCAAGTCCACCTTGATGTGTCCGGTGGCCTGCGCGCCGTCGATGACACACAAACACCCTTTGTCATGGGCGAGCTTCGCCAGAGCCTTGGCGGGCATCACGATTCCGCTGGAAAAAATGACGTGGGCAAAGGCCAGAACGCGCGTGCGGGGAGTGATGGCGTCAGCAAAGAGCTGCACAAGCTCGTTGGGATCGTTGGCAGGCGTGGGCAGATGAACCTGCTTGACCACGATGTCGTCTTTCTTGGCCTTCTCTTGCCAGCCGCAAATTCCTCCGGGGTGCTCGCGATCGGTAAGAATCACTTCATCACCCGCCTTCAGGTCAATGCCGTTGGCTACAAAGTTCATCCCGAAGGTGGAGTTCTGGGTGAGGGCGATATCGCGGCCATCCACATTCACCAAGCGGGCCAGCTTGGCACGGAGGCGGGTCATCGGAGAGTAGCCGCTGATCCAATCCGGCGTGCCCGGCTTGAAATCCCAGCGGGTCAGCGTGGCCTGGAGGACCCGCATATCTTCGATTACGCGCTCCAGGACGGGACGCGGTACTGCCCCAATGGTCGCCGTGTTAAAGTAAGCTTCGTCCGGGTTCAAGTAGAACTGTTCACGGATACGCTCCCAGTACTGGGGATCCTCCGGTTCCGGCATAGCCGGGTAAACATCCGGCGCTGCCGGAGCAGGTGCAGCCTTAACCTTGCCGGCCGCCGTTAAGACTGCAGGCGCGAGCATCGCGTTAAAAAAGCGTCTTCGATCAATCATTAAAATCTCCCTCGAGCGCCGGAAATATAAAGTCTATGAACTCAGCCTACAGGCTGGCCTGCCCCGATCTTTTGCCGGCGCAAAAAGTCCACCTCAAATTTGTGAGATGCGGGTTTTAGTACCAACTTCAGAGTGGGTCTTGACTGTGGATATCCCCTGGGATCACTGCGAACCGCAATCTGACGTGCTCCGAAGAAATTATGAACCCGCTTTAAAGCTAATACAAAACCCCGCCAGAAGACAAGGATAACCGGCCTTCAACGTTGCTGCGCGTGCAAGAGGAGGGCAACTTCGGCTCCGATCTCTTCCCCGCACGGCTTCATCCGGTCTTACGACGGCTCCCACGCTGGCGACCACTGGCGAGGATCTCTTTGCAGATCGCGACGCACTTTTTCACCTCGTGCTGCGCTTCCAAATCCGGGCGGTTGTATTCATATTCAATGTTGCAGGGAAACTCCCAGTGATGGTCACGGATGCTGCGGAGCAGCGCCACGAGGGGAGTATCGCCTTCTCCCCAGGGGAGTTCCGGCCCGTAGTTGCGCTTCCGGTCTTTGAGGTGCAGCGCCACAATGCGAGAATGCCATTTGCGGAGGAAGGCAACGGGATCCTGGCCCACCGCCACAAAGTGGCCGACGTCCAAAGCGATTCCCACCCATTTTGAGGACCCCTCAAGAGTCCGCTCGAAAGTTTCTGCCGTTGAGAACTGATGCGGGTTGGGAATCTTGGCGTGGTTGTGGAAGCCAACCACGACCTGATATTTTCGTGCGTACTCCTCCACCTTGGGCGCGAGGCCCTGATGGCACGAAGCCGTGATGGCGCTCACGCCCAGCGCCTGCGCCATCTCAAATCCGTGGGCGAATTCCGCCTCGGTGAGATCCTGATAGAAACCGTAGTTCAAAGCATTGAGGCGGATTCGAGCCTTCTCAAATTTTCGCCGGATCGCCCGGAAATGCGACATTGGAGCGCTCAGGCGCCACGCACGGAGCGCTTCGTGGCTGGCCTCGCGGAGCTCGGCGTGCCGGTGCCACAATTCGCACTCTCTGATCCCGACCGCCTGGTATGCCGTGAGACACGCGTCCAGGTCGCGGTCACGGAAGGAATAACTTTGGACGCCGATCCGAACACCCGCAAAATCCCCGTCGTTGTTGTTCATCCTTAATCTTCCGGCTCTTGGGTTTCTCCGCCGCAATCAAGCCCCAGCGAAATTGTCCTCCGGCGTGAAACCCAGGATTATATCCCCCGCCAAGTCCGCGAGAAAACAAAGTTCCCCGGGCAGTGGCGCCGGAAAGTTTGGGGTCGGCGCGAATCACTTTCCCGGCTTAGCCGCCAAGTGAATGCTATAATCCCCCCGTGCGCCATAAAATCGTCATCATCGAAGACGAAAAAGACATCCTCGACCTGGTGCGATACAACTTTCGCAAAGAGGGATTCGAGGTTGAAACGTTCGCGCAAGGCAGGAAGGGCCTCGACTACGTGCGCCAAAAATCGGCCGACCTGTTGCTGCTCGACATCATGCTGCCCGATCTTGATGGGATGGAAATTTGCAGGCAGCTTCGCGCCGACGAGCGTCTGAAGAGCATCCCGATCATCTTTTTGACCGCGAAGGGCGAGGAAGTTGACCGGGTGGTGGGGTTGGAGATTGGGGCTGATGACTACGTGGTGAAGCCCTTCAGCCCCCGCGAGCTGGTGGCCCGCGTCAAGGCAGTGCTGCGACGGCGGGATCACTCACCCGGCAAGACTGAAGTGATCGAGGTTCCCGGCCTGCGCCTGGATTTGAGCACCCGCGAAGTCACGGTCCGCGGGCGGCCCATTACCCTGAGCGCGCTGGAGTTCAAGCTGCTTCACTTTCTGGCTTCGCAGCCCCGGCGGGTCTTCAGCCGTGAACAATTGCTGGACAACGTCTGGGGAAGGGACCGCTTCGTAACCCCGCGCACCGTGGACGTGCATGTCCGCCGGCTCCGCGAAAAGATTGAAACTCAAGGTGACCAGCCGCGCTACGTCCAGACGGTCCGGGGGTCCGGCTACCGATTTTCACCGGGACCCGGCGGGTCTAAGGAATCCAAGGAATAGCGCGCCCGGTTCCCCTGGACTTCCATGACTTTTAGCAGCCCGATATTTCGCAAGGTCTTGCTGGGCGCCTTCCTGCTGAGCGCGGCCACGCTGCTCGCCTTGGATTTCTACCTGGTTCGTTTTACCTCTCTGGAACGCCTCGAAAGCGTCCAGGATCAGCTCCACGCACAGGGACGGCTTCTCTCTGGGGAAGTAAAAAGCGTCCTTCCAGAGCAATTGCAAGAATGGACGGCAACCGCCGGGACCCAGGCGGAGGCCCGTGTGACCGTCATCGATCCCCGAGGGTGGGTGGTTGCTGATTCCCAGCAGGATCCCACAACCTTGGGAAACTACGGCGACCGCACAGACGTACGGACAGCCCTCAAGGGCCAGCAAGGAACCGCCGTACGCTACAGTCCCGAATCCGGCAGCGACCTCTGCTACCTTGCAACACCCGTCACGTACGGCGGGAAAAAGGGCTATGTCCTGGAGATGGCGCTCCCCATCAAGGGCGCCCAAGGCTCGACGGCCACGCTGCACGAACAGGTTCTGGCCGTCTTGCTGCTGGCGGCGATCTTGGCGCTGGTCATCGCCTATGTCTTTTCCCGCTCCTATACCCGGAGAATCAACAAGCTGAAACATTATGCGGACAATCTGGTAAAAGCGCCGTTAACGGAAAGAGTGTCGGACGGAGCAAACGATGAGTTAAGCGACCTGGGACGCTC
>JBJKQF010000063.1:0-25525 GCA_046705545.1 Terriglobia bacterium | reverse complement strand
TGCCAACTCGTTTCCTTCACAGTATGCAGGAGGATCGGCATCGCTTACGCAAACCAACATCTGTGACGACGCCATGTACCGTGCCGTCCAACTTTCTGACACGATGAGGACGCAGGGGATCACAGTTTACTCGATCGGTTTGGGCGATAAGATCAACAAAACCTACCTCCAGCAGGTTGCAAACGATCCGGCCAGTCCTACCTACAACTCGGGCGAGCCGGAGGGAGAGGCGGCGTTTGCCCCTACGGCGAATGACTTGGAGAGTGTTTTTCAGGAGATTGCCTCAAAAATCATCCTCCGGTTGACCCAGTGAACTTATAAAGCGACGGTTGCCTTTGGCCGGAACAGTTTTTTCTCCCATGGCGAGTGAGAAGGTTGCACCCCTTCTTCGAGGCCTGCCAGGTTGCGGTTAACCGCAGCCTGGCAGGCGAATATGTTTTGTTTGCTAAGAGCAGATTCCAGCCGGAGTTTAGCCTGAGTCGAAAAGCGGATTCCTCACTGTGTTCGGAATGACAAAGCGAACGGGCTTGGCATGACGTGTGAGTGGGCCAGATGCCCGGGGCAATTCATGAGCTGCCGCTGCGGCTCCCTCGCCGCCGTGTGATGTGGCGATCATAGGCCGCCGCTACAGCAAAACCGCGCCGGGCGGGCGCGCCGTTGACTTGCAAAAATCTTTTCGCTATGCTGAAAAAGTAAGCGAAAAGGTAGAGTTGCCTCATATCGCCAATGTGAAATTTCCCAACCGAATCCTCGCGCATAGCCGTGCCTCATTTTAATTTGGAGGCGCAAGGGAGTACTGTAGCTCCATTTTTATGAAGGCCAGTGTCAAAGTCGAACGGGGCTTGGAACAGCTCTTTGGCAGCTACGACGCCAACCTCAAGCTCTTGGAACAGTGCTTGCAAGTCTCCACGCACTTGACAGACCAGACGCTCGAAATCGAGGGTGGGGAACTGAACGTCGCGCGGGCGCAACGGCTGATTGAGGAGTACGTCGAACTCGTCGACGGCGGCGTGCACTTTGAGGACGGCGAGGTCCAGGCTTTCCTGCGGATTGTGTCCGAAGACCCCACCATTACGCTGAAAGGCCTGACGGAAGCGGGCCGCCCACGCACCTTCGGCAAGAAGTCGATCGCCCCCAAGAGCCTGAACCAGCGCCTCTACGTGGACGCCATCAAGCGGCATGACATGGCGTTCGGCATCGGACCCTCCGGCACGGGCAAAACGTACCTGGCTGTGGCCATGGCCGTGGACGCGCTGCTGTCCCGAACCGTGAACCGCATCATCCTGGCGCGGCCCGCCGTGGAGGCGGGCGAACGGCTGGGATTTCTGCCGGGCACCTTGCAGGAGAAAGTCGATCCTTACTTGCGGCCGCTCTATGACGCCCTTTACGACGTGCTGGACCCCGAACGTACCGAGCGGCTGATTGAAAAAGGCACCATTGAGATTGCGCCGATCGCCTTTATGCGCGGACGCACGCTGAACGACGCGTTTGTGATTCTCGACGAGGCCCAGAACACCACCAGTGAGCAGATGAAGATGTTCCTCACGCGGCTGGGTTTCAATTCCAAGGCGGTCATCACGGGGGACGTGACCCAGGTGGATTTGCCGGAAGGGCGCCGCTCCGGATTGATGGAAGCCGTGGACGTGGTGAGCAAGGTGCTGGGAATCAGCTTTGTCTATTTTACCGAGCACGATGTTGTGCGGCACCAACTGGTACAGCGAATTATCCGGGCGTACGAGGCTTTTGACCAGGCGCGCGCGGCGGAAAATTCGCGCAAGAATTCTTGAGCTTGCTGTGGAAGAAAGATGGAATTCCGCTTGGGAGAAGAGCAAATTCCTCGCTGCGCTCGGAAAGATATAACGCGAAGGGTCCGGAATGACAGGCAGGCGAGGCCTGAAAGGACAGGCGGATTGTGATTGTCAATCAGCAAAAGAAGGTGGCGCTAGATCTGGCGGCTTTGCGCGCGTACGTGCGGCGGGTGAGAAGCGTGCTGAAGATGGGCCGGGGAAACTTCAACGTCTGTTTTGTTGATGACGATGAGATTCGCCGGTTAAATTCGGACTTTCGGGGCAAAAATTCCCCCACCGACGTGCTATCCTTTCCGTGGGAATCCCCAAAAGACGGCGGCGCCGAATCGATCGAAGCGAAAGAGTTCAGCGGGTTCGCGGGCGATATCGTGATTTCGGTGGAGACGGCGGGCCGCAATGCCCGCGCGGAGGGCCACTCCACGGAAGAGGAAATCCGCCTGTTGATTTTGCATGGAGCCCTTCACCTGCTGGGATACGACCACGAAACCGACCGGGGAGAGATGAACGCCCTGGAATTGAGGTTGCGCGGGAGTTTGGGTCTGGCCGCGGGAGCTTCCGGCATCCCGCAAGCTGCCGGTTCCCGGCGAGCAGGTTAGCGTTATGATCGCCAACATCCTTTGGGTGTTCGTGCTTGGGCTGCTGGTGGCGGCGGGGGCCGTGGCCTCCTACCTGCGGCTTTTGATGCGGCGCCTAACGCCGATGGGAGCGCAGGCGCTCTTCCAGACCAGCGACGCGCGGCGCATCCGCGCGGACCGCGAACGCGTGGGTGTATCGATTTCCGCTTTGCACGGCGTGGCCATGGCGCTCTACGCCGTTGGCCTGACGGGGTTCTTCCTCTTTCGGGACTCCGGCAAGTTGTGGGAAGACCTCAGTGCTTCTCTGCTGCTGGTGCTCGCCACCATCATGATTTTCGACCAGCTCATTCCCTTCATCGCGGTGGCGCGCCACGACGAGCCGGAAGCCATCTTGCGCGGCTGGCTGCCCGTCCTGAGAGCCGTGGTTTATCTGGCGCTGCCCGTGACTTTTCCCATCCTGATCTCCGCAACGATCGCGCGGCTGCTGGAGTCGCCGGAGAGCGAGACCGGGGTTCCCGAACCGGAGAAAGGCTTGAAAGAGTTGATCGAAGCCGGGGAGGAATCGGGGCTGATCAGCAAAGGTGAGCTCGAGATGCTTCAGTCCGTGGTGGAATTCAGCGACAAGGTGGTTCGGGAAGTGATGACGCCCCGTCCGGAGGTCGCCGCCATTGAGATCGACCAGCCGATTGAAGAATTGCGTAGCCTCTTTCGCAGCCGCCGCTATACGCGGTATCCCGTCTTTGACAAGGAACTCGACCACATCCAGGGGGTGGTTAACATTCGCGACCTGGCGGAGTTGGTGCCGCAGGAACAGACCAAGGTGACTGTGCGCTCGCTTGCCAAGCCCGTCCGCTTTGTGCCGGAGACCAAGCCCATCCGCGATTTGCTGAAGGATTTGCAGAAGACCACCTTGCAATTGGCCATGGTGATTGATGAATACGGAAGCGTCTCCGGGCTGGTGACCATCGAGGATCTGGTGGAAGAGCTGGTCGGCGAGATCCGAGACGAGGTGGAGCCTCACGACCGGGATATCATCAAGGAATCCGCCAGCACCTACGTGGTGGCGGGCCACACGGAGCTGGCTCACCTTGCTGACCAGTTGCACGTAGAGTTTGAGCCGGGAGATTACTCCACGGTGGCTGGGCTGGTACTGGCGCGCCTGGGCCACCTGCCCGCCGCCGGCGAGAAGTTGGAAGCCAGCGGCTTAACCCTGGAAATTCTGGAAGTCAACCGCCGGACGGTCTTGAAAGTTCGTTTGGCTTTTCCTTCCCCCTCCCCGCACACAGAAACCGCCCATGTCCGAGCCCAATAAACCCTTCCGCTCAGGCTTTGTCGCTATTGTCGGCCGGCCGAATGCGGGCAAGAGCACGCTGCTTAACGCCTTTGTGGGGGCGAAAGTTTCGATTGTCACTCCGGTATCGCAGACCACGCGCAACCGCATTGCGGGAATTGTCCACCAGCCGGACGCGCAGATAGTCTTCCTGGACACGCCGGGCATCCACCGGCCGCTCAGCCGGCTGAACGAGCAGATGATGGCCTTTGTGCGGGAAGCGCTTGAGGAGCGGGACTTGGCTCTGCTGATTGCCGACGCTTCGGCGCCCTTTGGCAAGGGCGATGAATTCGTTCTGGAGCTTCTGGCCGAGTACTCTCCCCGCACCATCCTCCTGCTGAACAAAATTGACCGGGTTCGGAAGCCCAGCCTGCTACCCTTGATCGAGCGCTACTCTAAGCTGCACTCCTTTGAGGAGATTTTTCCCGTTTCGGCTCTTAAAGGCGACGGTGTCCGGCAGGTTCTTGACGCGGTCGTCTCCCGGCTGCCGGAAGGGCCACCCTATTTTCCGCCGGACGTTTATACCGACCAGCCAGAACGGTTTCTAGCCGGCGAAATTATCCGCGAAAGTATCATTCACCACACTCGGCAAGAGCTCCCCCACGTGAGCGCGGTGCTGATCGACAGCTTTGAAGAGTCTCCCGCCTTAACCCGAATCCTGGCGACCATCCTGGTAGAAAGAGAATCGCAGAAGCCCATCGTCATCGGCGAGGGCGGGAGCCGGATCAAGCAGATAGGTACGGAGGCGCGCCGGGAACTGGAAAAGGTTTTCCCTCCCAAAGTTTTCCTCCAGCTTTTTGTGCGGGTTGAGCCCCACTGGCGGGACGACAGCACCGTGGTTGGAGCCCTTGATTATCGCAGCGAAGGGTAGCGCGCGGGTCGCCTATTCCGTGGGAGCAATTCCCAGGGCTTTCATTTTCCGGTAAAGGTGGCTGCGTTCGAGCCCCAGGACTTCCGCGGCGCGGCTGACGTTGCCTTGGTTCTCGTCGAGCTTGCGCAGAATGTAGTCGCGCTCGTAGGCTTCGCGCGCCTCGTAAAGCGTGGAAAAGCCGGATATGGCGCTGCGGCCGCCGGTGGACGCGCCGGGGGCGATGGAAAGCGCTTGAGGAAGGTGGCGGCGCTCGATGCGCTCGCCGGGAACCATAATGACCACCCGTTCAACCAGGTTCCGAAGCTCCCGGACGTTCCCCGGCCAACGGTAACTGCAGAGGATTTTCAACGCAGGCTCCGAAAAATGCTTCGGCCGCCGGCCATACGCGCTGGCAAATTCCTTCAAGAAATAATCCACCAGGGCCGGGACGTCTTCGGGGTGCTCCCTGAGCGGCGGAACGTAGAAGGGGATCACGTTCAGGCGGAAAAACAAGTCATCGCGGATATTGCCTTTTTGGATTTCGTCATCCAGGTGCTTGTTGGTGGCTGCGACCACCCGCACATCCACCCGGAGTTCCTTGGGGGAGCCCAAGGGCGAAAAGCGCTGTTCTTCGATGACCCGCAGTACCTTCGCTTGGGTGCGCAGGCTCATGTCGCCGATCTCATCGAGGAAGAGGGTACCGCCGTCGGCCTGCTCGAACTTGCCGACCTTGTCTTCCACGGCTCCCGTAAAGGAACCTTTGACGTGCCCGAACAATTCGCTCTCGATCAGCTCCTCGGGAATGGCGGCGCAATTGACCTCCACAAACGCGCCTTCCGAACGCAGGCTCATCTGGTGGAGGGCGTGGGCCACCAACTCTTTTCCCGTTCCGCTCTCTCCGTAAACCAGCACACGCCCATTGGTGGGAGCGGCCAGGCTGAGCTGCTGGCGCAGCGCACGCATGGGGACGCTATCGCCGATGATGCGGTACTGCCTTTCGATCTTCTGCCGCAGCTGCTGGTTCTGGACGCTTAATTTGATTTCTTCGGTTGCGTGCTTAAGGGTGAGAAGGGTTTTTTCGATGGAAAGCGGCTTTTCAATAAAGTCGAAGGCGCCCTTTTTAGTTGCCCGGACGGCGGTGTCAATGGTGCCGTGCCCGGAGATCATCACCACGACCGGCGAGTGTTCAAGCGTGCGGATCTGCTCCAAGGTTTCAAGGCCGTCGATGCCAGGAAGCCAGACGTCCAACAAGAGGACGTCGCACTTTTCCCGGGCCAGGAAATCCAGGCAGGCCTCGCCGCTTTCCACGGCCGTGACCTGATACCCTTCGTCTTCCAGAACGTCCTTGAGCGACTGGCGGATGCCCGCTTCGTCGTCAACAACCAGCACCGAGTAGTTTTCCAAAATCCTCGCCCTTTCAAGCGCCTGCCGGGACGGTCTTTCCTTGGGGACGACCGTGCCGCCCGCAAAAGTTCAGCACGGCACTGCGTCCCGCGCTGCTTACGAATTGGCAGTGGTAGCCGGAGCGTGCTCAACCGGCAGTTCAATTATAAACTTTGTTCCCAGCGGACGGTTCTCCTCCACACGGATCGATCCGTTGTGCTCGGAAATGATGCGGCTGACAATCGCCAGCCCCAAGCCGGTTCCGCGATGCTTGGTGGAGAAAAACGGAAGGAACAGTCGTTCTTTGGCTTCCTGGGAGATGCCGGGTCCGCTATCGGCCACGACCACCACGACCATGTCGCGCTCGGGGTCGAGCCAGGTTCGTACCCAAATCTCTCGAATGGCGGACTGCTCCAGCGCTTCCGCGGCGTTGTCGATCAGGTTGACCAGCACGCGCTTCATCTGCTCGGGGTCTGCCTGAATGGGGGGAAGCTGGGCGGCCAGGTTGTGCCGCACCACAACGCTGTCCAGCCTTCCCTCAAAAACCGCCAGAGCCTCCTGGACGATGGCGTTGAGATCGGAGATGACGGGCCGGGAACCCGGAAAGCGCGCGAAATGAGAAAACTCATCCACTAGAGCCTGCAAGGTGGCGACTTCGCGTTCGATCAAGGTGGCGCTTTGCTCGACCGCAGCCACCAAGTCCTCCTGGTCGGGGAGGCTGGGCGCCGCGCGATCCATCCAGCGGTGAATGCGCTCGGCGGAAAGCTGGATGGGGGTGAGTGGATTCTTGATTTCGTGAGCGATTCGCTGCGCGACTTCCTGCCAAGCCACGGCCTTCTGCGCGCGGAGTAATTCCGTTAAATCTTCCAGCACCAGCAAGGATCCCACGGCGCCGTGGCGGGCGGCGATGGAAGAGAGCGTCAGAGCCACGAAGGCCCGCCGGCCATTCAGGCCGATCTCCATCTGCCGGGTTGCGACCCGCTGCCGTAAAGAGCGCCGGACCAGACGCGCCATTTCGCGAGCCTCATCCGCGGAGAACAGGTCAGCCAGACGCTGCGCATTTTGGATGGTTTCCTGCCCGAACATGCGCACCGCCGTGGAGTTGAACTGCACGATGCGCCCCTGCGGATCGAAGGAGATCACGCCGGTGGGAATGTTTTCGAGGATGGCCTCCATGGTGTTGCCGCGCTCTTCGAGCTCGCGGTTCGCGCCCTGAATCTCCTGGGCTGCCCGCTCAAGGGCCAGGCGGTTCTCCTCGAGCTGCCGCGTCATTTCATTGAAAGACTGGATGAGCAGGCCGAGTTCGTCGTCGCCGCGCGCTGTGACGCGAAAGCCGAGGTTACCCTTGGAAATCTCATGCGTGGCGTTGGCCAGGGCCTGGATGGGCACCGTCACCTGCTTGGAAAGGAACAGGGCAAACCAGGAGGCCGCAAAGAGAATCAACAGGGTAAGAAGGCTCAGAGACAAAAGGTAAACGCGCCGCAAGGCCTTTGCCTGCTGGCTTAACTGGTCATACTTCTCAGCCTCGTTTTGGATCTGGAGCGCGATGCGGGCGATATTGACCGGCAGGCGGGTGACCGCAACCACGGTGCCGAGAGTCGCTCCCTCCGAGGACATGAGCGGCCTGATGGAGTAGCAAATGTCCTCGTTCTGGAATTTTCGTCTGCCCGATATTCCTCCGGACGGTAGGTTCTTGAAAGTATGGCCGCGAAGCAGTTCCTGAACTTGCGAAGATTTGAATGGGAAATTTCCGGCGGCCGCCAGCAGTCTTCCGCGGGGGCTGAAGAGCATCGCGGACTCGGAAGTCAGATCGGATACTTCCGCTTCCAGCGTCGCCTTGGCCGCGGCCCGGTCAGAGTCTTCCACGGCCAGCCGAAGCTGCGCGTTACCCGTCATGTGATCCGCCAGATGCCGGGAACGGTTTTCAGCCTGGATCTCGAGCTGCCGGACGACTTCCGTGGCGTCCGAGCGGACCACGTCAAACGGAATGCCGAACCACTTGTCGATACTGCGATTGAGCAGTCCGTAGGCATAGAAAAACAAAAAACAGACCGGAACCAGAGTCAGCGCCAGGAATGCCACCACCATCTTGGTCTTGAAGCGAGCGCCAAGCTTTTGCATGCGCCGCTCGGCATAGAGCTTCAGCAGGTTGCGCACCAGGATCAGGCCAAAGATGATGAAGGCCAGAAAAATCAGGGCGGAAACCATGATCAGGAGCAGCGTCTGCCCGGCGTTTTCAGGATGAATAAAAGAAAGGTTTAGGGAAGCCTGGCTCCAGCCGATAAAAAGCAGTGTAGGGACCAGAATGAGCAGGAAGATCAGAAAGGCTTTTCGGCGCGGTCGCGGCTGGTCATTCGTAGCCATAGGTTCTTATCCCGGCCTCAACTTGAGAATCAGGCCGCAGGTGATCTTGAGATTCGGATTCCTTGCTCCGGCGCTGGAGGCGGCTTTGCCCGGAAGGCAAATAGGCTTGAAGCGGACAGCCTTCGCATTGCGGCGCCTGGCGCTTGCAATAGCGCTTTCCGGTTTCAACCAGGAGAGCGTGGAATTCGTTATAAACAGCCTCCTCGCCAGGCAGATGCCGGTGCAGGAATTGCTGGGCGGCGGAATACCCGTCCTGGGGCGAGATCAGCCCGTGCCGGGACAGGATGCGCCGGGTGTAAGCATCGGCTACGAAGAAGGACTGCTTTCCTGCGTAAAGCAAAATGGCGTCCGCGGTTTCCGGGCCCAGCCCTCGCAGCTTGAGCAGCTGGCCCCGAAGGGCCTCGGGCGGATGGGAAAAAAGAGCCTGCAGAGAGCCTCCGTGGACGCTATCGAGCCAAGTGACAAACGTCTGGAGGGTGCGGGCTTTCTGCCGGAAGTATCCCGCGGGGCGGATGCAGGTTTCAAGTTGAGTCGTGGAAGCCACCCGCAAATTTGCCCATCGAAGGAATCCGGCTTTGCGAAGGCGCCGGATCGCCAGGGTGACATTCCGCCAGCTGGTATTTTGAGTCAGGATGGCGCCGAGGATGACCTCCAGGCGAGTGCGCGCCGTCCACCATCCGTGGGGGGCGAATTGCAGCAGCAGCGTCAGATAGTACCGCGCAAGCACTACACCGGGCTCAACTCCAGGCGGCTGAGCCGCGCGTTGCATAGACTCGAAATTAATACGGTCGTCGCGGGAAAGTCAAGCTCGGGCGGAGAATTCCGATAATTTATAGTTCTTCATCTTTCTGCCGGAAACCGGCAGGGCTGGCGGCCGTGGCCACCGTAACAGGGCGCGAAAATCTTTAGACCAGGGACGTAACAAGCGGTGAAGAAGCTGCGCAGCCCAGATCGCAATTGGTGAGGGTGTAACAAGGCGTGGGCACACACTCAACCGTTGAGCTGCCGGGAAGCGGCCGGGGGTATGGACCCTCCGGGAAGCTGGGAGAACTATTAATCCGGGAGAACCTTATCACCCAGTCGCAACTTCAAGAGGCTTTGGACCATCAGCGCAGGAACGGTTGCCGGCTGGGCAGCAGTCTGGTCAAGCTCGGAATCCTGAGTGAAGAGGAGATTGCAACGGTCCTCTCCCTGCAATACGGCATCCCTTCCATCAACCTGGCCTATTTTGAAGTCGACCCCAGCGTCATCAAGCTGATCCCGATGGAAACGGCGCTGAAGTACCAGGTGCTGCCTCTGAGCCGAGTCGGCTCGTCGTTGACGCTGGCCATGGTGGACCCGACCAACGTCTTCGCTATGGACGACATCAAGTTCATGACCGGGTTCAACATCGAGCCGGTGGTTTCACCGGAAACGGCCATTGCGGAGGCGATTACAAAGCACTATGGCTCGATCGAGGACCGGGAACGGAAAAAGGAAATCGAAGACCTGGTCAGCTTCATCGATGAAGGGCAGGCCGACAGCATCGAGCTGGAAGCCGAGGACGAATCCACCCTGAACCTGGCAGCGCTCGAAAGGGCCGCGGAAGAAGCTCCGGTCATCAAGCTGGTCAATTACATCCTGACTGACGCGGTGAGGCGCGGCGCGAGCGACATCCACCTGGAGCCCTACGAAAGGGAATACCGGGTTCGTTATCGCGTGGACGGCGTTCTGGAAACTGTCATGCAGCCGCCGCTGAAGCTGCGCGACGCCATCATCAGCCGGATCAAGATTATGGCCAAGCTGGACATCTCAGAAAAGCGGCTTCCCCAGGACGGCCGGATCATGATCCGGATGATGCACAAGGGAAAGAAGAAGCAGCTCGACTTCCGGGTTTCCGTGCTTCCCACCCTTTACGCGGAAAAGGTTGTGATGCGCTTGCTGGACAAAGAGAGCCTTCGGCTGGATATGACCATGCTGGGTTTTGAGCCGGAATCCCTGGAAAAGTTCGAGGCCGCGATCTTTAAGCCTTACGGAATGGTGCTGGTGACGGGCCCCACCGGGAGCGGGAAGACCAACACGCTTTACTCTTCCATTGCACAGCTCAACAAGCCGGACACCAACATCATGACGGCGGAGGACCCGGTGGAGTTCCAACTGCCCGGCATCAACCAGGTCCAGATGAAAGAGCAGATCGGGCTGAACTTCGCCATGGCCTTGCGTTCCTTTCTGCGCCAGGACCCTAACATCATTATGGTGGGAGAAATCCGCGACTTTGAAACCGCAGAAATCGCCATTAAGGCGGCGATGACGGGGCATCTGGTCCTCTCCACTTTGCACACGAACGATGCCCCGGTGACGATTTCGCGCCTGATGAACATGGGAGTCGAGCCTTTCCTGGTTGCGACTTCCGTGCACCTTATTTGCGCCCAAAGATTGGTCCGGAGGCTTTGCCAGGACTGCAAAGTAGAAGACACGGTCAGCCCGAAAGTCCGGGTCGACGCCGGTTTCACCCCCGAAGAAGTGAAAAGCGTGAAGCTCTATCGTGGCGAAGGATGCCAGTCGTGCCGCAACAAGGGATACAAGGGACGAATCGGATTGTACGAAGTCCGTGAAGTCACCGACGAGCTGCGCGAGCTGATTCTGGCGGGGGCCTCGGCGCTGGATCTGAAGAAGAAGGCCCTCGATCAAGGCATGATTTCGTTGCGCCGCAGCGGGCTTCTCAAGGTGGTGGCCGGCCTCACCACCCTGGAAGAAGTCATGCGGGAAACGATGTTGTAGAGAGAGGCTCGCCGCGCGGGCTCAGGCGGTAGGCGCTTTGAAAACCGCCGGGAGGTTCAACCGGGATGTCGATACCGCCACTCAGCGATTTGCTCAAGCGCATGGCAGACGCGGGAGGGTCGGACCTTCACATTACGACCAACTCACCTCCGCGCATCCGGGTGCATGGAGAACTGGAGCCCTGTGAAGACCTTCCTGCACTGGGTCCGGACGATACCAAGCAGCTCTGTTATAGCATCTTGACGGACGCTCAGAAGCGCCGCTTCGAAGAAAACTTCGAGCTCGATTTTTCATTCGGCATCAAGAACATCGCGCGCTTTCGGGGAAATTTGTTCAACCAGCGTGGCTCTGTCGCGGGGGTGTTTCGGATTATTCCTTTTGAGATCCTAACCTTCGAGCAGCTTGGTTTGCCCACAGCGTTGCGGAAGTTATGCGAGAAGCCGCGGGGGCTGATTCTGGTGACGGGGCCCACGGGCAGTGGGAAGTCGACGACCTTGGCGACCATGCTCGATCTGATCAACATGAGCCGCAACGAGCACATGGTGACCATCGAGGACCCCATCGAGTTCATTCATCCCCACAAGAAATGCCTGGTGAACCAGCGGGAAGTGCACTCCGACACACTCTCCTTTGCCAACTCGCTGCGCGCGGTGCTACGCGAGGACCCGGACATCGTCCTGATCGGGGAAATGCGCGACCTGGAAACTATTGAGGCTGCCCTGCGAATCGCTGAGACGGGCCACCTTACTTTCGGAACCCTGCACACGAATTCCGGCGCGGCGACGATCAACCGGATTATCGATGTTTTCCCCGCCTATCAACAATCTCAGATTCGCGCCCAGCTCTCAATGGTGCTGGAAGGGATTCTTTGCCAATCGTTGTTGCCCCGCGCGGATCGCAAGGGGAGGGTCATGGCTATGGAGATTTTGATCCCCAATCCCGCCATCCGAAACCTTATCCGCGAGGACAAGATTCACCAGATTTACTCCGCCATGCAAACCGGCCAGGAAAAATACGGGATGCAGACTTTCAATCAGTCGCTGTATGCGCTTTATCAACGCAAGATGATCACGCTGGAAACCGCACTTTCCAGATCCAGCCTCAAAGATGAACTGCAAGACATGATCAACCGCAGGCCGGGGGCGGGAAGCCCTGCAGCCGGAATGCACGGAGCCCTGCGGAGGTAAGCATCAGGTCCTTTAGCGGTGCGGGCTCTTAGACGGCCTATGGCCGGAGCCTGGGGCAGGGAGGAAGCGCAGACTATGGCCGAATTTGAATTTCGCGGAACGTCCCGGACGGGGCAGGTGGTGACGGGCACGCGCGTCGCTCCCACCCGCGAATTCCTGGATTCAGTTCTGCGCCGGGAGGCCATCACTCCCCTCAAGATTGTGGAGAAAGGGCGCGAGATCGCCATTCCGAGGCCCAAGTGGCGGGAAAGGGTGAGCGCCAAGGACCTGGCGGTCTTTACGCGGCAGTTTTCCGTGATGATCGACGCCGGGCTTCCCCTGGTTCAGTGCCTTGAAGTGCTCTCTTCACAGCAGGAAAACAAGGCATTCGCGCGGATACTCCAGGGCGTGCGCGGCACTGTGGAGAGCGGCTCGACCCTGGCCAACGCCTTGCGAAGATACCCGAAGGTGTTCGATGAACTTTATACCAACATGGTGGAGGCGGGGGAGACGGGGGGAATCCTGGACGCCATCTTGCAACGGCTTTCAACCTACATTGAGAAAGCGGTGAAGCTAAAGCGCTCGGTGCGTTCCGCCATGATCTATCCGGTTGCGGTCCTGTTGATCGCGGGCGGGGTGATCACCCTGCTTCTCTGGAAAGTGGTGCCGATCTTTACCACCCTTTTTGCGGGACTGGGAGTTAGTCTTCCGCTTCCCACGCGCATTGTCATCGCCCTGAGCCGGTTTGTGGGCACCTTTGCTCCCGTGATCATCGTGTTTCTGATCCTGATGGGGATCGGATTGAGATGGTATTACCACACTCCCGCGGGGCGCATGACGCTCGACACACTAATCCTGAAGGTCCCCATCTTGGGTGCTGTGATGCGGAAGATTGCGGTGGCGCGCTTCTCGCGAACCCTTGGAACCCTCATCACCAGCGGCGTGCCGATGTTGGAAGCGATGGACATCACCGCCCGAACCCCAGGAAGCGCGGTGATCGAGAAGGCCGTTCTCAAAGTCCGGAAAGAGATTGAGGGCGGCAGAACCATCGTGGAGCCGTTGGGAGAGACGGGGGTTTTCCCGAACATGGTGGTTCAGATGATTGGAGTGGGCGAGCAAACCGGAGCGTTGGACGCCATGCTGCAAAAGGTCGCGGATTTCTACGAGGATGAGGTTGACTCGGCGGTGGGCGACTTGCTGACTGCGATCGAACCGGTGATGATCGTCTTCTTGGGCGTGGTGGTGGGTGGCGTCGTGATCTCCATGTATCTGCCCCTGTTCTCCTTGATTGGAAAGTTGGCGGGCTGAAGAAGAGATTTCTAGCCAGGGCCGCCTGTGCCTCCCGTCTCCGCAAGGGAGCGTCTTTCTTCCTTTCAGCAGAGTTAGGCACTCCGAAAATCCTGTACACTCAATAGGCGAAGGAGGTCTGAAGGTAGGGGTTGATCTCTTATCCTGCCAGCCCGCGCAAAGATCGAGGCAAGGAACTCTTGATAAACCAGAACCGGCCATCGTGGGCAAGTGAGGCGGCTTGGCTGCCCATCGGAGTGATCCTTCTCCTTACCTTTTTGGCCTACAGCGGGACCTTGTGGTTCCACTTTGTTTACGATGACTGGGGCCAGATCCTGGCCAACGCTCAGGTGCATTACTGGCGCTACCTTCCTTCTTACTTCGGCGAAGGAGTTTGGAACTTCGCATACCCCCATGCGTTGGGGAACTACTACCGGCCTGTTTTCTTGCTCTACTTGCTGATCAGCTACAAGATCTTCGGGCCCTACCCGGCGGGCTGGCACCTGATGAGTGTGGCTGCGCAGGTTGCGGTTACGTTCCTGGTCTACCGACTGGCATGGCGTCTGCTAGGCGATCGCAAGACGGCCCTGGTTGCGGCGCTGATTTTTGGCTTGTATCCCGTCCACATCGAATCGGTGGCCTGGATCTCAGGAGTCACCGATCCTTTGATGGCGCTCTTCCTCCTGCCGTCTTTTCTCTGTTACCTCAACGGACGGGAACCGGGAACTCGCAGGCACTGGTGGCTGGCGGCCTCTTACGCGCTATACGCGGGCGCCATGCTCTCAAAGGAAACGGCGCTTATCTTTCCCATGCTGGTTGTTGCCTTTGAGTGGCTGCGGAGAAAGCCGGCTGAAGTGGAATTCCCGCCGGTAAAGACCTTCCCTCGTATCCGGGCCAGCCTGCTCCCGGCAATACCCTTTGTGCTCTTGACCTTTGCCTATCTTGCCGCCCGATGGAGAGTGCTCGATGGATTCGGGCACAGCATGGTGCCGCTTTCAGTTTCCACCATCGTCTTGACCTGGCCCAAGCTCTTGTTGTTTTACTTGAAGCACCTGGCTTGGCCTTTTGGCTTGAGCGTGTTTTACGACGTGCCCTATGTCGAGCGGCCGGGTCTTGAGTCGTTCCTCTTGCCTCTTGCGGGACTCCTGGTTGTCTGGGCGCTCGCGTGGTTTTGGGAGCGCAGGCTTCAAAGGACTTCCCCTTCCGCCGGTCGGGTGTTGGTTTTCGCCTGGGTCTGGGTGCTGTTGCCCTTCGTTCCGCTGCTTGATTTATCTGTGCTGCCGGTGGGAGAGATCGCGCACGACCGCTATCTTTACCTGCCCTCCATTGGGTTTTCAATCCTGGTGGCGATGGCGATTCGGCGCCTTAGGATGGGCTCAAAGGAGTTCTTTGGACTGCCGGTGGTTCAAGCGGCTATCGTAGCGGGGCTGGCGCTTGTGCTGGGAGCGGGCACGGGGCTGCAGGACCGGTATTGGGCGAACGACATCACTTTGTACTCAAGGGGAGTTGAGCGGACTCCCAACAACAACCTGGCTCGGACTAACCTGGGGAACGCCCTGGGAGAGCAGGGCCATTACGTTCAGGCGATCGATCTCTACCGTGAAGTTCTGGCCCGGGAACCCCATTACTGGCTCGCCGTTTATAACCTGGGATATACCTACTATAGGATGGAAAGGCTCCAAGACGCTGAGAGGTATTTGAAGGAGGCCATTGCGATTAACGGCTCGGACAGCGACCAGTATTTCTATCTGGGTCTGACGCTGCTCAAACTCGGCCGCCTAAATGAGGCCGCTGAAGCAGTTCGGTACGCCATCAAAGTGCGCCCGGACGGGTTTGCCTATCACTTTGCGATGGGAATGATTCTGAAGGTGGAGCATAATCCTCAAGGCGCTCTTCAGCAGTTCCGGGAGGAATTGAAAAACTTCCCGGGAGAGACAGGGGCGCGGCAACAAGTTGAGGCAACCCGGGAGGAAATACACAACTCCGGGGTAAGATAGCGGCGTGGGTGTCTCAGGACCCGGTTCTTACAAGGAATTCCGGCCAAATGGAGGTGGCGATTATCTCTGGTGATCAATTTCCACCGTCGCTGGGGCTATGCAGGTAAATCGCCATGGCCCATAAAGGTGTATTTGGATTAAGTCGATAGGGTTGATGGTAGTGGATAGATTATTAGGAATTTGTTAGTTTAACGGGTATGGTTTGGGGGACGCTTATTGAGAGGCAGCCATTTTGCGGACAAATAGCACGGAAAGGCAAAAGGAGGTTTTAATGCGAAAGGATTCACGAGGTTTCTCGCTGATCGAACTGCTGATCGTGGTGGCGATTATTTTGATTATCGCTGCGATTGCCATCCCGAACTTGTTGCGGTCGAGGATTGCGGCAAATCAGGCATCCGCGGTCGGATCGCTGAGAACCTACGATACGGCCGAGGTAACCTACTCCTCAACCTACAATAGCGGCTACGCCGCGACGCTGGGGTACCTGGGACCGCCCGCCACGGGCAGCATGGCTACATCGACTGCGGCGGACCTGGTTGACAGCGTTCTCTCGGGAGGGACTTCGACCGCCATGGGAGCCGTGAAGAGCGGTTATAGCTTTACCTATTCTCCGGGCCCCGTGGTTGGCGGCCGGATCGATACGTACCAGTTCTGGGGTGACCCTGTGACACGGGGAACCACCGGCACCAATTCTTACTACACCGACCAGACGGGAGTGATCCGCCAGAATTCCAGTAATACCCAGGCAAGTTCGGCAGATTCACCTCTGGGAGGCTAACCTCTGCGCCAGTTCGATTCTCTGCTTGCTTCATCTGTGCGGGGGGAGCGAAGGCTCCCCCCTTCCTCATGCCGACCGGTGCTGGATTGTCAATCCAGCCGGTTGCCTAAGTTTGCTAATATAAAAGCGTGGCGACGTTCTGACGCCCAGAGGCCGTTAGGGAAGCGGTCTGCCCGAATGCTCTGGCGCTCGCGCCTCCCGTCCTAGAGCGCGTTCAACGGTCTTAGCGACCGGCGTTTCCGTCCGGCGGCTTAAGCGATCTAGCTCTCGGCGGGTCCAAGCAACAGCCGGACAATTTGCCAAAGCTTCGATTGCATTTTAATGCTGGCCATCGAAACCATCGACCTGAGCAAGGACTACCTCGTCGGCTTCTGGCGCAAACGGCCTCGCAGAGCGCTAGACCGTCTCTCCCTTAAAGTCGAGGCCGGAGAGGTCTTTGGCTTGCTCGGGCCCAACGGCGCCGGGAAAACCACCACCTTAAAAATCCTGATGGGCCTGGCCTTTCCTACGGCCGGAGTGGCCCGGCTGTTTGAGCGTGATCCCCGCCTTATATCCGCACACCAAAAAATCGGATATCTGCCCGAGAATCCATCCTTCTATGACCATCTGACCGCGCAAGAGTTTATGACTTACGCGGCTTCGCTGTTTGGGCTTTCCGGTACAGCGCGGTTTCAGCGGATCAAGGAGTTGCTGGAACAGGCAGGCCTTTCCGGCTCTGCGGACCTTCCTCTGCGGAAGTTTTCCAAGGGGATGATCCAGCGCCTTGGAATCGCCCAGGCGCTGATTAACGATCCTGGTTTGATCTTTCTGGATGAGCCGATGTCCGGTCTGGACCCGGTTGGGCGGCGTGAAGTGCGCAACCTGATCTTGCAGCTCAAGCTGAGGGATAAGACGGTTTTTTTCTCCACGCATATCCTTTCGGACGCCGAGACGCTTTGCGACCGGGTTGCGATCCTCGACCATGGAAGGCTCCGCGGTTGCGGGGAACTCCGCGAGATTCTCGAAGTCGGGGCCTCCAGCACGGAAATCGTGCTGGAAAAACCCCGACAGGACACCGTCGCTACATTGGAGTCCTATGCATCCTCGATTGTGAGGACCGGCGGAAGGGTTCGCCTGGTTTTGCGCTCTGAGTCCGACCTTACGGAAGTTCTGGATCAGCTCGTGCGCTGCAATGCTAAAGTAATCTCCGTGAATCCCGTGCGAATGTCTTTGGAGAATTACTTCATGGAACAGGTGGGAGAAGACAAGAGCTCCAGCTCCGCGAGCGTCAAGGCAAAAGGCCCGGAGTCCCCGAAAAGCTAATGATCCAGCGGATCCAAACCATTGCGCTTCACACTTTCAAGGAATCCGTCCGCGAAAAAGTCTTATACAACCTGATTGTGTTTGCCCTTTTGTTGATCGGCTCAGCGGTGCTCTTTGCGAGCATCTCTTTGGGGATCGAGCGCCTGATGCTGGTCAACCTTGGGCTTAGCTCTATCGCGATTTTTGGACTGCTGATGTCGATTTTTATCGGCATCGGGCTGGTCTCAAAAGAGATCGACCGCCGAACCATCCACAACATCCTCTCCAAGCCCGTGCGGCGCTTCGAATTTATCATCGGCAAATACCTGGGCCTCATGCTGACCCTGCTGATCAACACCGCCATCATGACCGGCGGCTTCTACCTCGCTTTGTATTACGTCGAGCGCCGGCTGGGCGGCCAGGACTTGTTGCCCCTGGAGGCGATCTATTTCATCCTGTTGCAATTTGCGATCGTCGTAGGATTGGCGCTCGTCTTTTCTTGCATCTCCACGCCGGTCCTTTCAGCGTTTTTCACCTTCTGCCTTTACGTGATTGGCAACTTCCTGGGTGATATTCGCGCGCTCGGACAACAAAGCGGGAGCGTGGTTTTTGAGAAACTGACGGCACTGTTGTATTACCTGCTGCCGAATTTCAGCGACTTCCAGGTGATTTCCCAAACGGCGCACGGCAAAGCCGTTCCGTCTTATTTGCTGGTTTCGGGAACGCTCTATGCCGTGCTGTACGTAGCGATTTTGATTTCAGCCGCCATCCTGATTTTTGAGGAGCGCGAATTCTGATGAATCCGGAAGGCAAGCCACATGATCGGAGGAGGGAACTGGCTTGGCTGTGGTGGTATGTTCTGGCTGCGAGCTTCCTGGCGCTGTGGCCCCTGCAGCGCGCGATTGACCATCGCACGTCCGAGTTTGGCGAGAGCGGTGACACCCTCTATTTAACATCCGGAAAAACCTTGCGGGCATTGTCCATGGGGCATGAGGGTTTGCTGGCGGACATTTACTGGACACGCGCCGTGCAGTATTTCGGAAGACAGCGGCTGGCGCATGTCCGGCGGTACAAGCTCCTGGCGCCGCTGCTGCGGATAACGACGGAGCTTGACCCGCACTTGCTGATTGCCTATCGCTTTGGCGCCATCTTCCTGGCCGAGAAACCTCCGGACGGTGCGGGAGAACCGGAGCAGGCATTGCAGCTGGTGCGCAGGGGCATCGTGTCGAATCCCGGCTACTGGCGTTTCTGGCAAGATCTCGGCTTCATCTATTACTGGGATTTGAAGAACTATAAATTGGCCGCCAGAGCTTTTGAGACCGGCAGCCGGCAGCCAGGAGCCTTGGTCTGGATGAAGGCCATGGCGGCCACCGTGAGTGCCCGGGGAGGGGAACTCCAAACGTCCCGCCTTCTCTGGTCGCAAATCTATCTCCAGGCAGAGACGGAATCCATGCGCAACAGCGCGCTGGCGCACCTGGAGGCGTTGAAAGCAGACCAGGACATTGGAGCATTAAACGCCCTTGTAGCCCGCTTTCGCAAAGAGCATGGGAGCGAGCCGACTTCGCTCGATAGTCTTGTCCAGGCGGGGTATTTAAAAATGGTTCCTTTGGACCCTTCAGGAGTTCCGTACGTTCTGGGAGCGGATGGAACGGTCACGGTGGGGCCGCGAAGCAAGATCGAGCGGAGTCTGCTTTCCGAGCCGCAGGCTCAATCTTAGGCGAAGAAACGGCGCGATGAAACTTCTCGAGTGCACTATGGTTCGGGGGCGCAATGTCCTCCCACCGGAGGGTTTGTGAAGGTCCCTCGCCGTTCTCGCGAGGCGGAGTTCGGGGGGGCTGGCGGCAACGTTTCCTCTGATCGCCTCGATGCGACGCTCATTGGGGCGCTGATTCTTTGCGCGACCCTTCCTTACCTCAACACGCTCTTCAACGGCTTTGTCTATGATGACAATCGCCAGGTTCTCGATAATCCCTACATAAAGAGTTTTCACTACCTTCCCAAGGTTTTTGGTTCCACGGTCTGGTCGTTTGTGGGCGTGCAGGGAGTTTCCAACTATTACCGGCCCATGATGACCCTTGGCTACCTGATTTGCTATCAGGTGTTCGGCCCGCTGGCGTATGGGTTTCATTTGATCAACGTCTGCCTGAATGCCGCCGTGGTCTGCCTGATTTTTGTGGTAGCGCGCCGAATGTTTCGGGACCGGGCTGCGGCGTTTGTGGCGGCATGCCTGTTTGCTCTCCTTCCTGTGCACACGGAAGCGGTCGCCTGGATTGCGGCTGTGACCAGCCTGGAGCTGACTTTTTTCTACTTGCTGACCTTTTGGCTTTTTCTGAAGATCGCGCGGCCAGAAGGGAAGCGCTCACACTGGATTCAGCTCGCCATGGTCGTGAGTTTTGTCTTTACGATTTTTTCCAAGGAGCAGGCGCTGACCTTGCCACTGGTGGCCATGGTTTATGAGCACTTTTACCGCGAGGACCGCTCCCAAACAACCTGGCGCCAGAAGGCCGGTCGCTACGGCCTGCTTTGGCTGGTGGATGGCGCCTACGTTCTTTTTAGGATTCAGGACTTGGGCGCATTTGCGCCGCAGATCCAACTGTCTCGTCTGGGTTGGTATCCGAGCGCCTTGTCCGGGCTTGCGTTGGTTGGCCAGTACGCGGGCAAATTGCTCTGGCCTTGGGAACTGTGCGCCTATTACGTCTTCCATAAAAGCACGTCGCTCCTGGACCCGCGAGTGATCTTGGGCCTGGGCGTTCTGCTGGCATGCGCGGCCATTTGCTTGGCGCTCTGGCGGCACAGCCGAACGGCTTCCTTTGGATTGGTTTGGTTTTTTGCGACGCTGGCGCCCGTTCTGGACGTTCGCTTTCTTGCCGGGAACGTTTTTGCCGAGCGGTATCTTTACTTACCCTCGGTGGGATTTTGCTGGCTGGCGGGCTGGGCCGGGATGCGGCTTTGGAGAGATTTTCTGAAGGGCCGGCCACGCTGGGTCCGGGCTTTTGTTGCCGCGACGTTTTTGATTGCAGTGCTCATGGCCGTGAGAGTGCTGGCCCGCAACCGCGTCTGGCGCGACGACCGCACGCTCTACACTGAAACCTTGCGCGTTTCTCCGGACGCCATCCACATCCGGGAAAACCTGGGTGTGGTGGACTGGAACCACGGGAATCTTGAAGGCGCGGAAAGACAGTGGTGGATGGCGCTCGAAATCAATTCCAACGATCCTATCGCGCTCAACAATCTGGGGCTGATTTATGCCAAACGGAAACAATACAGCGAAGCCGAACATTACTTCCGGCAAGCGATGCTGAGGAAGGCCGACTATACCGATCCGCACCTGAACCTGGGCAGCATGGATTTGGACCTGGGGAAGTACGATGCCGCGGAACAGCAGCTTCGCGCCGCGGTGGCTCTTTCTCCCCTGATTCCCAGCTGCCGCAATAAACTGGGAATGCTTTATCTCAAGGAGGGACGCCTGCCCGAAGCCGAGCGGGAGTTTTCGCGTTCGGTCGCCGCCGACCCGAACTTTGAAGGGTATGACGGGCTGGGTGACGTATACTTGAAGGAGGGCAAATCCGACGAGGCGCAGCGCTCTTTTGCGTCTGCCGCGGCCCTGAATCCTTTTGACGCGCATGCGCACTTCGGCTTGGCCGGCATTGCCGCTTCCTCAGGCCGCAGAGCAGAGGCTCTCAAGGAATACGCGCGAGGGTTGGAAACCGATCCAAACAACCCGGAAGCGCAAATCGCCGTCCAAAAGTTGAGGTTGCATGCATCAAGTGAATGACGTTCTGGGGCACCGCCGGGGCTCGGGTTATCACAACATTTTCAGGTTTCTCGGAGTGATCGCGGTCGTACTGGCCATGCATCCGGCAGCTGCGCATGGCGCGGACGCCTCCGCCCAGCTGCCTCTGGGTGAGTTCATCAAGGAAGTTCAGAAGAGTTATCATGACGTGCATTCGTTGCGGGCAAGCTTTAGGCAGACTTACATTTCCGGGAGCCGAACCCGCGTGGAGTCTGGTACGGTCGTTTTTGCCCGCGGAGGCCGCATGCGCTGGGATTACCGTACGCCCAGCAGGAAGATTTTTCTCTCCGACGGAAAGGAAGTACTCCTTTACCTTCCGGCTGAAAACCAACTTAACCGCTCTTCCGTAAAGGCCAGCGAGGATTTTCGCGTGCCGTTCCGGTTGCTGCTCTCGCGGGTGGATTTGCGAAAGGTATTTTCAAAGTTTGAAGACGCTGATGAGGCTCTTAAACACGATCCGGGCGACCGCGTGATCCGCGCTTACCCCAAGCACGGAGAGCAGGAAGGCTACAAGGAAGTTGTGATGGAGTTTGACCCGCAGTTGGACATTCGGCGTCTGGAACTTGTCTACATCGATAATAGCGTCATGAAGTTTACGTTCGGCCACATCGATCGCAACCCCAGCCTTTCCGCTTCACTGTTCCACTTCACGCCGCCCCCGGGCACGGAGATCATCGCCCAGCATTAGGAGTCGTGCCGCTGGCAACCTGGCACGGAATGGCTACAGGATGGCAAAGGCGCGGAGAGCAGCCTCGACGCCGTTTTCGTCATTAGACAGCGTGACGTGCCATCCGTTCTGGAAGAGCTCCGGGCAGGAGTTTTTCATCACTACCGGCCGTCCCACCATCTGAAGCATTTCGAGGTCATTGTAATTGTCGCCGATGGCCATTACCTCGCTTGGGTCAATTCCTTGGCGTCTGAGCCACCACGAGACCGCGCTGCCTTTCGAGCAGCCGAAGTTCATTACATCGAGGAGGGAAACGTCCCGCGTAAAATATTTTGTCCAGGTCAGGTGAACGTTAGGTCCGACCGGAGAAGCTCGAAGCTGGCCTTCGAGCGGCTCCAGCATAGCAGGCGGACCGCCGAACATAACCTGAACGGGATCTTCCGGCAGGGCGGCGGGAAGATCGTCCACCTGAGCCAGACATTCTGGCGCGGTCTTTAGGTACCAGCGGAGAGGTCCCTCCGGAGCGGCGTTCTGCTGCATCATGACCTGTCCCCGTCCGGGTTCGTGGAAGATCGCCACGGCGTAAGGCCGGTAATCGAGAGAGACATCTAGAGCCCGCCGGGCGACTTCCCGCGGCAGGAAGTTCCGGCGCCAGACGGAGCCGTCCAGGTCTGCAATCAGAGCGCCGTTGGAAGCTACCACGGTGACAGGGCAGGAGAGCGAGTTGAGAAGCGGACGTGCGGAATGGAACCTGCGGCCCGTGGTAATCAGCAGTTGGATGCCGCGGCCGGCGGCCGCCTCAAGAGCTTCCCGGTTCTGCGGGGAGATTTCCTGGCTGCTATTGAGAAGTGTTCCGTCAAGATCGACTGCAATCAGGCGAATGGCCATGCTCATGGAAATTTTACCATGCTGGCGGAATTGGCTACCCGGCGGGACGTGCGGCGATCACCTGTGTGTTTGCCGCCTTGGATCTGAGTTTTCCTGACTCAGGAAAGCTGGATATAGATTTTACCGTCTTCCACCTGGACGGGGTAGGTCGCGAGGTCCACGCAAACCGGGGCTCCTTTGGCTTGGCCAGTTGTGAAGTCGAATCGCCCGTTGTGTTTGGGGCATTCGATGATGTTGTCCATCACAAAGCCGTCGGCCAAATGCACCTGCTGATGGGTACACAAGCCGTCGGTTGCGTAGTAGCGGTCGTCGTTCGAGCGGTAAATGGCGAAGGTGCGGCCTTCGTGATCAAAGCGCCGGACGTCTTCCTTCTCGATTTCGCCGGCGCCACAAACTTCTACCCACCCTGGGTTCATGCAGTCATTGCCCTTTGGACCGGCAGTTCGCGTTTTACGTACCAGCCGGGTTCGCGCACTTGGTGCAGCAGGGCGGGGATAATTTCCCGATAAGCGTCGAGCAGGCTCTTATATGGACGCGGCATTTCGGCTTTGACTTCCTCATGCAGCGCCGGTAACGAATAGTAGGGAACCGTCGGAAAGATGTGGTGTTCGATGTGGTAATTCATGTTCCAGTACAAGAAACGGTTGAGGCGGTTCATGTAAACCGTGCGAGTGTTGAGGCGGTGGTCAAGCACGTCTTCCGCCATCCCGGCGTGTTGGGTTAGCGCATAGACGGACTTCATCCAGGCGCCGTACATCGTCGGCAAGCCCACGTACATCACGGGCAGCCAGCTGTGGATCGCGATGGCCCAGGCTACAAAGCCTGCCAGGATCAACAGGTAGATGCGCGCCGCCCAGACGGCCTTGCGCACCTCCGAAGCGGGGACGAAGTCAGCTTCTTCTGCGGTGAGCTTTCCAAATGCGTTGATGACCAGGCCTTTTAAAGCAATGGGAACGACTTTGAGATCGAAGAAATCGAGCAGGATGCCGGCAATATCGGGCGGGCGTGGCACTTGAATCTCTCGATCGCGCCCCACGATGATCGTGTCCGTGTGATGCCGCGAATGGCTATACCGCCACGCGATTCCCTCCCGCAACAGCATGAAGGATGCGATGTGATAGACCACATTATTCATCCAAGCGGTCTTGAAGGCCGTTCCGTGTCCACACTCATGCCAGCGCGAGTCCGCCGAGGAACCCCAGATCACTCCGTACACCAGGAAGGCCGGCACCGCCCACCAAGTGCCCCAAAAATGAAACCCCAGCCAGCCGCTCAGCCCAAGGGCTGCAAACCAGATCACCGTATCGCGGATAGCAGGGCCGTCCCGGCGCTGCATCAACTCCTTCAGGCGCTGACGCGAAATGCCGGGTTTATACCAGGAGGCGGAAACCAAGCCTCTTTCTTCGGCTCGTTTGCCTTCCGGGCCGGTAAGAGCGTAGTTGCGTTTCACGAAAGGTGCGTCTTCTGACGTATTCATGTGCGTTTCCATCTTCAGTTTTTATTAAACTTGCTTCTGGAGCGCAGCATTGCCCGAACTGACCAGCGTTTATTGGCATAGGTTAACATGACTTTTGACCCGCATTCCAGACCTTTCTGGCAGGCCCTTCTCGCTCCATCCCACGAGCTCTCGTTTGATTGCGCCTCTTCCGCTGGCTCTGATAAACTCCGGCTGGGATCGAGATCGAAAAAAGGAAGGTTTATGGCACTGGTTCAGACCGAACGGCTCTACTACACCAATTGTTATCTCAAGGAATTCGAGGCCAATGTGGTGGAGGTGCACGCCGCCGACAATGGTTTTCGAATCTATCTTGACCGCAGCGCTTTCTATCCTGAATCGGGAGGGCAACCTGCCGATTCAGGCACTTTGGCGGGGCTGCCGGTCTTGGAGATTGCCGAGGAAGGTGAAGCAGTCGCGCACCTTCTTGGGAAGCGGCCTGAGAAAGATACCATCAAGGGAGAAATCGACTGGCCGAGGCGCTTTGACCACATGCAGCAGCATACCGGCCAGCACGTACTTTCCGCCGCCTTCGAGCAAGCCGGAGGGTACAAAACGGTCTCCTTTCACATGGGGAAAGGGTCGTCCACCATCGACCTCGATTCCTACCGGATCGGCCGGCAGCACATTGAAGAAGCGGAGAATTTGGCGAATCGTATGGTCTTTGAAAATCGGGAGGTGCGAATTTTCTTTGCTCCCGCGGAGGAGGCCTGCCGCATGGAATTGCGCAAGCCGACTTTCCGGGACGGCGACGTGCGGTTGGTGGAGATTGAGGCCCTGGACCTTTCCGCTTGCGGCGGGACGCACGTCAGCCGCACTGGTTCCATCGGGATGATCGCGGTGAGGAAATCGGAAAGGGTGAAAAATCTGACGCGGCTGGAGTTCGTTTGCGGCGGGAGGGCTTTGCGAAGTGCGCGAGACGACTACCGATATCTTTCCGAGTCAGCATTGCAGCTTTCAACCGCCCTTGAAAATGTGCCCGCGTTGATTCAGAAGCAGAGTGCCGAACTTCGAGACGCCTTGCAAGCCAGGGAAAAGCTTCAGGAAAGTCTGGCCGAGTACCGGGCGGGGGAACTCTTGGCGGTGGCGCCGGAGAGGAAGGG
>JBJKQF010000062.1:0-6853 GCA_046705545.1 Terriglobia bacterium | reverse complement strand
TCGTGGTTGGCACCATCTATCTGCGGAGCGGACAAACCATCTTCCGCGGCAACCGCTACACACTGACGCGGGGGGAGATTTCCATGACGAATCCTTTTGAAACCGAACCCGTTGTGGACCTCCAGGTACAAACGCACGTTGACAAATATGAGTTGACTCTGGAAATTTCAGGGCCGTTAGACCAAATTCGTTTTTCCTACCGCTCTGACCCTCCCCTACGGAGTGAGGACATCCTCTCGCTGCTGGCCTTTGGATACTCAAAGAGCCAGGAATCGTTTGGCACGACGACACAAAATTCTTTTCGTTCCGTAGGCACCAGCGCCTTGCTTTCCCAGGCTCTCTCCAGCCAGGTGACTGGGCGCGTTCAACACCTGTTCGGGGTGAGCCGCGTCAAGTTAGATCCCTACTCCGAGCAGCCGGGGACACTGGGTGGCCCGGTCCTGACCATTGAGCAGCAACTCTCTCCCGATCTTACCGTGACGTACCAGACCTCCACAGCCAACTCGCAATACCGCGTGGTGGAATTCGAGTGGACTGTCAATCCGCGCATGTCGGTGCGGGGCTTTCGGGACCAGAACGGCATCTTCGGGCTCGAACTCAAGTTCCGGAAACGCTTCAAGTAAGCAGATTTCTTTTCCCTGTCCGCATTCTTCCACATATCAACCTTCGCCTTATCCACTGGAGGGTCGCATCTCTCCGCCGCCGGATCAGAGCGGCACATTCTATTTGCAGACGAGATGGGCAGGAGTATATCCTGTGTCTTTCATTCCGGGCAGGGGCCAGCGTCATACCGCTGCGAATTGATGAAATCGAAGCGCCTCTCGGAGGCATCCCCGCCCTCAGTAAGCACGTCGTCGCACCTGAGACCGTCTTCCCATTCTCGACTGTCACGGCAATTGCGGCAGGATGCAAATCGCTAGGCAACCTGAAGAGAGGAGCCATCATTTTACTATGCGCAAATCCCACGACCCTCAATCCCCAAAACAGCCTTTCACGCGGCGGGAATTTCTGAGACGCTCGGCCGTAGCGGCCGCCGTGCCGGCTTTCTCCGCGGAGGCTGTGGCTTCAGAAAAAGGAGCGAATAAATCATCTACTGATGGACGCGCCAAGCGGCCGAGCGTCATCGTTATTCATGCCGACCAGTTCCGGTGGGATGTGCTAGGAGCCTACGGGCTGAATCCCATGGGATTGACGCCTAACCTGGATGCGATGGCGCGGCGCGGCACGCTGTTCCAATCTGCCATCACCAATCAACCTGTTTGCGGTCCTTCCCGGGCCTGCCTGTGGACGGGACAATACGCCTCCCGCCAAGGGGTTTGGATGAACGGCATCGGTCTCCGGACCGATGTTCCGACGATCGCCACGGCCTTCCGGCAAGCAGGCTACACGGCAAACTACATCGGCAAATGGCACCTGGAATCCAAAGTTATTGGGCCCGTTGACCCGGGGCACCGAGGGGGGTTCACAGACTTCTGGGAAGCCTCCAACGTCCTGGAATATACCTCTCACCCTTACGAGGGCGAAATCTACGATACTGATGGAAAGCCTATCCGTTTTTCGGGAGAGTACCGGGTGGATTTCCTAACCCAGCGGGCCTTGCGCTTTCTGCGTGAGAAGGCACAAGAGCCTTTCCTGCTGGCTGTCGCCTACGTGGAACCCCATTATCAAAATGACATGGTCCGGTTTGTTGGCCCTAAAGGCTCTGAGCAGAAGTATGCAAATCCTTTCGTTCCAAAAGATTTGCGTTTTTTCCCCGGCGACTGGCCGAGCCAATTGCCGGGTTACTACGGCTGCGTGGCCAGCATCGATCAGGCGGTCGGAACCATCCTCAATGAGCTTAAGGAACTGGGCCTTGAGAAGAACACAATTGTCGCCTTCACCAGCGACCACGGCTGCCATTTTCGCACCCGCAACACCGAGTACAAACGCAGCCCGCATGAGGGCTCGATCCATGTCCCCCTGGTCATTCAAGGACCGGGGTTCAACCGCTCGCTCTCCGTGCCGCAACTGGTGAGTATGGTAGATATCGCACCCACACTGCTCGATTCAGCGGGCGTTTCCATCCCCGCTGCCATGCAGGGCCGTAGCGCCATGCCCGTCCTGGAGGGCAAGGCAGACGAATGGCGGAATGAAGTTTTTATCCATATGGCGGAGTTTATGGTGGGCCGGGCGCTGCGAACCGAGCGATGGACTTATGCCGTGGCCTCACCCAAACGCGACGGGCGAATTATTCCGGTGCCCGAATCTGAGCTCTACGAACAACATAAGATTTATAACCTGATGGAAGGATCAAAGCCGGAACCTTACGCCGACCGGTACGTGGAATACCAGATGTACGATCTTTATTCAGATCCGTACCAGTTGGTCAACATGGCGGGCCGCAACGAGGCGCTGGAGGCTGCCATGCAACTTCGGGGTCGACTGAAGGAGCGAATGGCCGAGGCCGGAGACCATCCCGCAGAAATCGAATCGCCCTATTTCCCCTACCCCTAAAATGGAAATGGGCGCCAGCCCCCGGTCGAGCCAGGAGGGCTCTGTAACTCATGCCCCGCCGGACTTAGTGATCCGCTGCTGCTCCCGCTTGGTCAGGCAAGAGACGTCCTAACCTTTCGAGCACCGTCCGTTCTTCCGGCGAAAGACGCCGTTGGACCCGCGGGCTCTGAAGAAAGCGCTGCCGTTGCGGCGGGGGCAAGTCCCGCATGATGCGGAACGCGCGCATAATCTTGCGACGCTCAAAGGGCGGCAAATTACTCCACTCAAGGAAGATTTGACGGGCTTCCCGGCGCTGGGCGGGAGAAAGGCGTGAGAAGATCGCTTCGCGCTCGCGGAGTTGTTCTTTCCTTTCGGGTGGTAAAGAGTTCCAGCGGCGCAGGTTTTGACGAATTTGTTCCTGGCGCTGCGGCGGCAGGCTCCGGAATCTCTTGTCATTCTCCAGCACACGTTCTTGCTCTTTGGGTGGCAGGTCTCTGAGCCGCTTGAAGAAGCCAGGTCTCCGCTCCTCGTTCCGCGCCTTCTGCTTTGCCTCAACAAACCTCCAGCGCACACGGCTGCCCGGTCCCTGACAAAGTGCCGGGACTGCCGGAAGCAAAACAAACGCAAAAGAGGCAGCCCAGAGCACGGTCCGGAATAGTCCGCGCTCACAATGGCGCTTCGGGCTTAGTCCTGGTTCTGCCATCCTAAAGTCCATAAACCAACCTGCTAATTGTCCTTTGCCTGCGGAAGCTCTGAGAGCACGTCAAAATTCGCCAGCATGTCATAGTCTTCAAGCACCGAAAGGTTCTCATCCATCTTCAATTCTTCCGCCGCCTGCAAAGAATGAACTTGGGCTTCAGTCGTTCCCACAGGCTGGGAGGCCGCCGGGTTCGCCACCGGCAAAGACCGGCTGGCCACCGATCTTGCAGATTCCTGTGCTCTGTGTTCGCGGAAGGTGATGAATCCGGTGACGATCAAAATAACGCTCAGCAAGCTCACCGCCAGCACGCGTAACCGGCCAAAACCCAGGAACCCAGATTCCTCTTTTTCGCTGGCCGCCATGCGCGCCCGCAACCGCGCGTCAAACCACGGCGAAGGTTCGGGAGCACTCCATTCATCCAGACCCGCATCAAGCTTTTGGTATTCACAGACGGCCTCTTGGCACTCAGCGCACTGGACGAGATGCAAACGAACCTCCTCCGCTTTTGCAGGCCCCAGCATCTGGTGGACGTACAAAAACAGTTTCTCACGGTCATGGCAGTTCATAATTGTCCCTCCCTGACGAGCGGCTCAAGGCGCACCCGAAGGGTCTCATAGGCGCGAAACAAGAGCGACTTGACCGCGCTCTCAGACACCCTGAGAATCGCTGAAATCTGGCGGTAATCCACCTCCTGGTACTTGTGCAGGATGACGGCGGCGCGCTGCTTTTCCGGCAAAGCTTCAATCGCCTCGTGAATCACCCTCTGCTGGTCTGTTTCGATCATCTGCTGTTCAACGGAAGCTTTCGGGTCAGTCACGTCCCATGTGCGTTCACCCTCTTCGGAGAACCCGACTTCGCCAAGACGCTGCGTGTTCCTTCCGTCGCGGATAGCATTGAGGGCAAGATTGGTGGCGATCCGGTAGAGCCAAGTGGTGAACCGCGCATCCGGTCGGTAGCGCTGCCGTGCTTTGTAAACCCGCAGAAAAGCTTCTTGAGCCAGGTCTTCCGCCAAGGCCTGATCTCGGACCATCCGGCAGAAGTACTTGACCAGCGGCGTGCGATAGCGCCGGAGCAGTTCGTCAAAAGACTCCGCGTCACCCTGGCTGACGCGCAGCATCAGTTGCAGATCAGAATCGATGGCCATCACACCCACAACCGATATAACACACCAGCGGTCAAATAGTTGCGCTCAAGCTTAGCATTTTTTGAGCCCCAGCCGGTTCGTTCCCGTCCAGCATCGGAAGGGCATCACCCCTATTTCAGGGAAATTCCGCCCACTGGGCCGTAAAAGTTACATATGGCCCCCTGCTGGCTTCTCCAATAAAGCTGGCCTATTTTCAATAACTTGAGAAACGATACTCAATCTGGACGGAGGCTTGCACACACCTGAACGTATTGCCAGTTTAAAGGAGAAACAACATGAACCTTTCAGCAAAAAGCTTCAAGGCCGTGTTTCAGAGTCTGTTGATTCTCGCACCCCTGCTTTGCGCTACCAGGCTTCCGGCGAAGAATAAGGTGTTAGGACAGATCAACTTTGTGGCGGCTAACAAAGCTGCCAAAGAATCCGGCGTGTGGGTTGACGGCCAATACGTGGGCTACCTGAAAGAGCTGAAGGGCTCCAAGAAGGTATTGCTCCTTCCCGGAAAGCATCAGATCACCGTGCGGCAGTCCGGCTACGAGGACTTTACCCGGCAGGTTGTGCTCGAACCCGGAGAGCAAGAGGCGCTTGTTGTCTCAATGCAGAAAGACAACAGTGTCGATTACTCTAAGGACAACGCGCTGGTCAAAATCTCCGGACACCCGGACCGCGCCGCGGTCTTTGTAGACAGCCGGTTCGTAGGCCACATCGACCAATTCAACGGGCCAGGCCAAGGGATGTTGCTAACGCCCGGAAAACATCAGATTAAGATCTCCTTACCTGGTTATCAGTCCTTTGAAACAGAAGTCCAGCTCCTACCCCACCAAAAGCTGAAACTAAAGACCAACCTCGTGCCTGCGAACGCCGCCGGGTAATGGTAACACAGCGCCGTTTCAGGGTTTCTTTTAAGAACCTCCCAAGCATCCGCAGGAGGGGGAAACCATTCGCCCCCTCTTGCTTTCAGCGTTAAACTTGAAGCAATGGAAAATTCAACGATGAAGGCATGCGTCTTGAACGCCACGGCGCATGTTGAAACCAACCCGCTTGCCTTGGCCGAGACGGCGCTCCCTGAGCCAGCCGAAAATGATCTTCTTGTGCGCGTATCAGCCTGCGGCGTTTGCCGAACCGACCTGCACGTAATTGAGGCTGAACTGCCGGTTCGCAAGCTGCCGGTCATTCCCGGCCACCAAGTGGTTGGCGTAGTGGAAAAAACCGGCAATCGAGTGACGCGCTTCAAGCGCGGCGACCGCGTGGGAATCGCCTGGCTGCACCGGACCTGCGGCAAATGCGAATATTGCCGCGCAGGGAAAGAGAACTTGTGCGAGCGCGCCGAGTTCACCGGCTACACGGTCGATGGCGGTTACGCGGAGTACGCCTTGGCCGCCGAGCAATTCACTTACGCCATTCCGGAAAGCTTTCCGGACGAGCAAGCGGCGCCGCTGCTTTGCGCAGGGATCATCGGCTTCCGGGCGCTGCGCCTTTCCGGCATCGAACGGGGAGGCAGACTGGGATTTTATGGATTCGGATCTGCGGCACACGTTGCCATCCAGGTGGCTCGGCATTGGGGCGTGAAGGTTTACGCCTCCACTCGAGACGAGCGGCACCAGCAATTGGCGCTTGAGCTCGGAGCTGAATGGGCGGGCGGCACTTTCGCCGAGCCGCCCGTAAAACTCGACGCCGCGATCATCTTTGCCCCGGCGGGAGAAATTGTGCCAGCTGCCCTAAAAGCCTTGAAAAAGGGAGGGACCCTGGCTCTGGCAGGCATTCACATGAGCCCCACGCCGCCGCTCGACTACAATCTCCTCTACCATGAGCGGGTGATTCGCAGCGTGGCCAATAACACCCGGCAAGACGGTGAGGATTTTCTTCGCGTCGCCGCGGAAATCCCCATTCGGACGCAAGTCGAAACCTTTCCCCTCGCTGAGGCCAACCGCGCTTTGAACCGTCTAAAGAATGACGCTATCCGCGGCTCCGCCGTCCTCCAGATAGGTTCCCCCCAGCGATGATCGGCCGGGTCAAACCATCGGGGCCCTCGTCTTGAGTACCGCAAAATTCGTGCCTGGCAGCGGGGCCATGTGCTATGTTTTGGGTGTTGGGCGCCGTCAGGTGCCTAGCGAAGCCGCAGGTCGAGCAGGCGATACTCTTGCAAAAATCCAGACCCCTTCCGCGATTGGGAGCGGCGACTGGGGTTCTACGCAACCGTCACCGGCAGAAGCTTCCCGCCGGTGACGGTCTCGAGATGCAGGCGTTCCAACATTTAGTTGATCGGTGGCGAGCTTGATTGAACTCCCTTCCAAATATTACGCAACTGCGGCGTCCATATCGGACAGCGTCCTCTTAGAAACCTCCCACCCTGACATCGATAACCGGCACAGCTATCTCTTTGTGAATCCCAAGAGGGTCCTGGCTGTGGAAACCCTCTCGGAAATTCCGGAGCTTTTCCGGCAAATCGAGGCCTGTCTTGCGAAGGGCTGTTATGTCGCAGGCTTCATGAGCTACGAGTGCGGCTACCATTTCGAACCCAGCGCCGCCCTTCGTCCTCC
>JBJKQF010000061.1:0-9806 GCA_046705545.1 Terriglobia bacterium | reverse complement strand
TTGCAATCAACCCCAGCGCCCTGTTCGGCTCCGTGAAGGCGGTGCTCTACCGGGTGAATTGGTCGGGTGGAGTGATGGCGCATCTCTCGATTGTGTGCCAGAACGATGCGGCGGCCAACGGGTTCGGCCAGTTGCTTTCGCTCTTGCAGAAGGCCCAGCCCGCCCTCAAAAGCAATGTCTCCCCGGCGCTTTACTCGGTTCTGCAAAATATGCAAGTCCAAGTCGATGGTTCAAAAGTCGACCTGGATGCTGCGGCTTCGGTAAGCGACTTGACCGCGCTTCTGAACGCCCCGGTCACAAATGCCACACGCTAGGAAGGGGCCCTAGCGCCTCGCCTGACCGCCGGTGGATGCCGGCAGCCTGAGTCTGGTTTTAATCGCTGTTCAAGACTAACAAATTCTATTGCAAGGTGAACACATGCATACACAAGTAACTCTGATTCCCGGGGACGGCATCGGCCCGGAAGTAACCGCTGCCACGGTCCGCTTACTCGATGCGGCAGGGGCGGAAATTGAATGGATCGAGAAGCATGCGACCGCACTTGTCGGTCAGCGGCATGGGGAAACCGACATGCATCCCCTGGTCGAATCCATCCGGAAGACCCGTGTGGCGCTAAAGGGCCCCATCACCACCCCCGTGGGTGTGGGCAACCGCAGCATCAATGTGGCTTTGCGCCGCGCCCTCGATCTTTATGCGAACCTGCGTCCCGTCCAGAACATGCCGGGCGTCAAGACCCGGTTCGAGAACGTGGACGTCGTCATCGTCCGGGAGAACACGGAGGATCTCTATTCAGGGCTGGAGCACGTGGTGGCGCCGGGCGTCGTCGAGAGTCTCAAGGTGATCACGGAGCGTGCTTCCACGCGCATTGCCCACTTCGCCTTTGACTATGCGCGCAGAATGGGCCGCAAAAAGGTCACTGCCGTTCACAAGGCCAACATCATGAAACTCTCCGACGGTCTCTTTCTCGACTGTATCCGCAAGATTGCTCCTGAATATCCCGAGATCCAATACCAGGAGTTCATCGTGGACAACTGCTCGATGCAGCTTGTCATGCGCCCGGAGGACTTCGATGTTTTGCTGCTCGAGAACCTTTACGGCGATATCATGTCCGACCTTTGTGCGGGCCTGGTGGGTGGTCTGGGATTGGTTCCCGGGGCCAATATCGGCGCGGAATGTTCGCTCTTTGAGGCCGTTCATGGCAGCGCGCCGGATATCGCGGGAAAGAACCTCGCCAATCCCACGGCCATCATGCTTTCGTCGATCCTAATGCTGCGGCTGCTCGATCAAACAGAGGTTGCCAGCCGCATCGAGAGGGCGATTCGTAGCGTCTATGCTGAGGGTAAACACCTCACTGGCGACGTAGGGGGCACGGCCTCAACTGACGAGTTCACATCGGCTGTAATCGGGGAGTTGGATTAAGCGAAAAGGTAGCCGGGTGAGATCCGGACCGGGACCTTCCGGCAAGCAGTCTTTCTGGGGCAGGATTGAAAGGGCGGAAGCTTTCACTAGGAAGCTGACTTCACGGCTGGGTAGGGAGCACTTCGTTCCACTTTAGAAATTCACAAAGTCCCCGGGGTTCCCAATGAAGTCCTCTTTTCGATTTCCCCGCAACGCACCCCAGATATCGCATGCCGCGCAAAGAGCCCTCACTGCCCGGCCTGTTTTCCAGACCCGAAAATACGGCACGGGATGCGCCCCGTAATTCCGGAAATGGCGCTCGATGCGCTCCACCATAGTGCCTTCAAAATCAAAAGTCTTGCCCTGCTCAGAAGCCAACTGGATTGCGTGCCAGAACAAGAGGCTGCCGGCGCCGCTCCGCCTCCACTTGGGATCGCTGCCAGCCATAATGGTGTAAACGCATTGCTCGTCCCAGACAATGAAGAGAGCCGCATGGGTATTGCCCTGTGCATCCTCCGCAAACAGGATCTGACGGCAATGGTTCTGCTCGCACGCGGCGTCGATCCGGCGCAGCGCCGCGGGATCGCAGCGCGCGTCCAATCCTTGACGCTCATAGGTCATCTTGTTCATTTCAATAAATCGGTCAACTCCCAGGTCGTCCCGAACAGACACAATTCCTTCCGCTTTCCGGATCTGTTCACGTGTGGTCCGGTGAAAGCCCGCCCGTACTTTCTCAAGGTCCAGGACGTCATCGAGGCGGTAGCTGTACCGCGTGGTTTGCTGAAAGCCCGCCCAATAGAACGGAAGCCAATTGGTAATCGCAGTCGAGAAGTGTTGGATAAAGACGTCAAACTTGGGTAACTGTGCGAGGAGTTGGTTTGTCAGCTCCTTTTCTTGGGCCAGGCGGCGCGTCTGCGATCCCTCGGTTAAACGAAGCCAGGGGCCTAAGCGGGGAGTATGGGGCGCCATTGTGAGGGCGGCAAAACCAAATGACTTTCTGATCACGTAGGGCAACCGAGCCCGGGTTATCCCGCCACTCTTGACGACGGCTTCTCCCCAGCGGCCGGGTGCCGCTGCTTCCAGCCACCAGGGTTGCTGGAAGATACAGTGTGCCTCCTTGGGCGGATCGGTAGTATTCACGGACATTGTTACTGTATCAGTTGCCATCTAGCCAGTCACCTGGATTCTGTCTGCAAGTTTGCAGTGCCGGGTCGGGGCGAACTCCTGCATTCCAGGCAGGGCCGCATAGCTTGATCGTATGCGCAATTATGGTGCCACACAGATTCGTCTTGCTTCGAAACCCTCGACAACCAAATAATTCAAGCAGAACCGGCCAAATCGAGCCTTAGCCTTGGACTAGAAAAGTCAAGTAACGCTCAAGGCCGACGCATGATTCTTCACGGAAAGACGCAAATATTTTCCGGTTCTATTGATTACTTTCTACCCGTGAGGAGCCGCTGCCGCAGCGACGTTCTCTATCTGCAGGCCAGCCTGAAAAGATCCGAGGCTAGAATACGAGTATGTTAAACCGTCTGGACATACCAAGCTGGTCTAGCTTCGCGGACAAGTCGTGACAGATTCTTGGCCCTCCTGCCTAATCAAGTCGTGGAGGCGCGGAGTGGAATTAAACCACTGTAAGAGGCTTTGCAGGCCCCTCCCTTATCACTCGGGTACCGCGCCTAAATATCCTAATGTCCCAAACTGCTATTCCGATCCGTTCAAGTCACGCTCGTGCTGCATATTGTCCGGCGTTTTAAGCCGCAGCCCGGGGCGCAGAGCTTTCCTTTTTCTTAGCTGACTGCTCGTAGATTTCCAGCGTGCGCTCTGCGATGACGTCCCAGCTCAGAAACTTTTGCGCCCGCTTTAGGAGTCTGCTTCCAATTTCCCTCCTCAGGGACTCGTTTCCGAGTAGTTCTATGACCTGTTCTGCCAGTTGCTCGGGGTTGTTCTCCTCAACCCAAACTCCAGCCTCGCCGAGATGATCGGGAAGCCCGGCTTTTCTAGTTGCTACCACCGGCAATTGGCAAGCAGCCGCAACGGACGCCGCGCGACCAGCAAAACTCCCCGTATAGGGCAGAACGCATACCTGAGAATGCTGGTAAGCGTTGATAGTGTCCTCGTCCGACAGGTAGTCAAGCCAAGCAATCTTATTGGCAATGCCGTATTTTTCCGCCAGCCGAGTCGCTTCCTTGCGCAGCGTCTGGCTATAGTATCCATGTATTTTCAAGACCGGTGCATTTGTCCCCATTCGCTGCTCAATAATGGACATGGCCTTGAACAATGTTTCCAGGCCTTTGTGGCTCAATAAAGAGTAGCTGCCATAGAAGATAATTCCCTCCCGACGGCCGTCCGGCGGCGCGGGAGGTATCTTCGTGCCATGCAATACGACGTGGACCTTATCTTCTTGAACATTCATGCGGACGAGGCTTCTCTTCATTTCGTCGCAATGCACAATGACAGCATCTGCGCGGTTATAAGTTCGATTTGATTCGGGTTTCTCGACTTGATCGGGATCGAGTTCATGAACCGTTACAACTCGGACCGCATTCGAAGGCAGATTCAGCCAGTGGAAGACAGCTTTCGCCCCGTAGGACTCCAGACTCTGCTGAAAGTGGGCCACATTCGCACTCTTCGATAGTTTTGAATACCGCTTAGCGCGAAAGTAATAGAGTACAGTCCCCAGCGCTTTGCGCACATGGCCCTTCAACCTCTTCTTCTTGGTTGGCGTGGTCTTGGAAACTACTGACTCTCGGCGGACCGCGGCACGACGGTGCGGTGCAAAATCCCTTGGACAAGGCATTTCAAAGTTATCGCAATCAGCGGCGTGGAATAATCTTTTTACTGCCCTAGGATCCGGGCAGCCGCAATTGGACGCCACCCATTGCACGGAAGTTCCGGTTTTCTTCTCAATCGCAGCCTTGAGCGCGGATCCATATGAGCCAAAAGGCGTCTTGAACGGACAGCAAATAAAACTCGCGCGTAGAGTGCCATGACACCCACTCCCCACTCCCTTCTCCTCCTGCTGGCAAATCGATTCTTCCTCTAGTGTGCGTTTTTCCATAAGCCTATTTTCCGATCAGCTCCGCTATGAGTTTCAGTCAGTTCACGGCAGCACTAAGCAATTTGACGGGTAACGCTCGCGGCAACCCCAAGCGGTTCCTTGAATGGGCTTGCAGAGGCTGCTAAAAACCTCCATCCTCGGGTCCACTCTCGCAGCGCGAGAACAGAGAACCCGCTGTGCCTCACGCCCACACTTCCGGGGATGTGAATCCCAGACACCAAGGTGGCTCCCGAACTTCGGGCCGCATTCCCCCAGCAGCACTTATGAGGACAGCACAGACCTCAGGCATATTGCAGCCTGCGAATGTTTTCTTGTGCAATTTACATGCCAGGAACCACAACTTTGAACAATTCTACTCACCATCCTAACGAGTTGATTAGGCATAACTTATGCTGCGGCTTTGGCAAATCGGGCTCGCAGGGGAAGACCGTGTCCCGGGAATCGCGCATTATCTTTCTTGAGTTGACGCACCGATTTTCCGGAAATTCCAGACGACACGCAATCGCTGCAGGTTCAAAAATCGGGTCGAGATCACTGAAACAGCCCCTCTCGACCGCACCTTTGAGAAAATTCTTTCATCTTTTCCCATCGTGTCATAACTTGAAAGGTTACCCATGGAGCCCGGACAGTTGGCACCTGCCCGTTCGACCGGGTCCCAAATTCCTCAGGTTTTCCTTTCGAGCGGCGCGTGGGGCATGCGCGCAAAATTCAAGATCGTCGGGAGGTAAAATGAACCGCAGAAAATTCATCAAGAACATGAGTTACGGATTGGGCGGCGCCACCGTGTTGAGCCATTCCCGGACAGCCTCTTCCCTGCCCGAGTCTGCAGGCCCGGGGAAAAGATCCCTTCCAAACCTTGTGTTCTTGATTTCTGACGATCAAAGCTATCCGGACGCAGGCTGCTACGGGGACAAGTTTCTGGCCACTCCCAATATCGACCGCTTGGCGCGCGAGGGTCTGCGATTTGACCGGGCATTCGCCCCTTCACCTTCTTGCAGCCCCAGCCGGTCGGCTATTTTGACTGGAGAGTCCCCACATGAGACCGGAACCTCCCGGTTCCGCTCTCCCATGCCGACTTCGCAGAAAACCATTCTTGGCTACCTAAAGAGTCGAGGCTATTACACGGGGGCGTTCAAGAAGGTTCATCAAGGAGCCGCTTTCTGGAAGCGCTGGGATTTCCAGGGACACAGCCAGCCCATCCACTCATTTTTCAAGGCCCGCCCCAAGGATCGGCCATTCTTTTTGCACGTTGGCTACCATGATCCTCACCGGCCCTACCTACCCGGTGAGCGCTTCCCCGTGCACAACACCCGGGAGGAGGTGATGGTTCCAGGCTTCCTTCCGGATAGTCCCTGGGTCCGGAAAGATTTGTCCCACTATTACGACGCCATTGAGCGATTGGACGTTCATATCGGAAAATTCCTTGAACTGCTCGATCAGCAGGGTCTCACGGAAAACACTTTGCTGATCTTTACCGCCGATCAGGGGATGCCCTTTCCGGGGGCCAAAGGAACTCTCTACGACCCAGGGCTTCAAGTTCCCTTGGTTGCGCGCTGGCCGGGAAACATCAAACCCGGCGGCGTTTCTTCCCATCTCGTGTCGCTGATCGATTTGGCTCCCACTTGGCTCGAGGCGGCGGGCATCCGCCCTCCTGCCGATATGGACGGGAGCAGCTTCCTGGGTCTATTGCGAGGAAGGTCGTTCAATCCCCGCAAAGAAATCTACGCCGAACGAAACTACCACACGCATCTCGATTTGATCCGCTGCGTCCGCGACACTCATTACAAGCTAATCCATAATTTTCTGCCGGAAGTTCCCTACCGTCCTCTGAGCGACATTGCCCGCTCGCCGAGCTGGCGCTCCATCGAACACCTGCACCATACCGGAAAACTGAGCCCCGCACTAACCAAGAAGTATTTTGGCAAGCCGCGTCCGGAAGTAGAATTCTACGACCTGGCAAAAGACCCCTGGGAACTGGAAAACCGCGCCGGAGATGCAGGCTACGCAGGACCCATCCGTAAGCTGCGCGAAAAGCTCAGCCAATGGATGGTCAAGACGCACGACTTTCTGCCACCCCCGATCGAGCCGCCTTCGTTGGACATGCTCATCGAGTAGAGCTCTTGCTCTCACGGCCGCCAATTCTAAATATTGCCGGGTGGGACGACATCTGGCAAAAAAGGATGTCAAGCAAAGCCTGTTGAAGTTATGATGGGTTTCCGCTCGGGCTTCCGGGCATGTCGAGGCACTTCAAGCAGGACAACATCTTTGTGGGGAGTTTCGCATGGAACTTTATCCGAACGTTTACCGGATTGAATCCCTCTACGGAGGCCGGAACCTTTTCCAGTATCTCTTTGTCGGGGACAATACCGTGCTGGTGGATACCGGGGTAGCGGAGACGCCTGAGAAGACCATATTCCCGTTTTTCGACAAATTGAAAATCAAGCCCCAGCAGTTGACCCTGGCGGTGACCACCCATTCGGACTTGGACCATCAGGGAGGAAACGACGCAATCAAGAACATCTCGCCGAAAACCATGCTCAGTTGCGGCGAGGCCGACCGAGAACTGGTGGAAGACCCCGGAACCTTGTACCTGAATCGCTATAACTTTTTGCAGGAAGCGCACGGCGTGGGCTTTGAAGCTGAACCTTCCCCGGATGCCGGGAAGCACCGCCGCATGGATCTCTGCTTTACGGGTGGCGAAACCATTCATCTGCGGGATAACTGGTCTTTGGAAGTTCTACACGTTCCCGGTCACTCCCGCGGCCATTTGGCAATCTATGATCCCAAGCGGCGAGCCTTATTTTCCGGAGACGCCGTGCATGGGCGCGGGTGTCCCAAAGCCACCGGCGAGATGGCGATTCCGGTGACTTACTACCACATCGACACTTACCTTTCGACGATCCGCTACATCGAACACCTGCCGATCGACACCCTCTATACGGGACACTGGCCCATCATGCAGGGCGAGGAGATCCAGGAGTTCCTGGCTGAATCACGGCGAACTGTCGAGACGGCTGACCGCGCCATCCTGCAAAGCTTGGCCAAGAATTCATCCGGCCTCACCATGAAAGATCTGATCGACGCCGTGGGAAGCGCCATGGGCGATTGGCCGCAAGAGACGCAATTCTTCGCCATGTTCGCTATCAAGGGACACATGGACCGCCTTGAGCAGTTAGGGAATGTCAAACCGTTGCCGGGGGCGCGTCCGGCCAAGTGGGCTTTAGCGTAGAGGTTTCGATCGTCCGTCCACGGACAGAATTGTGTGTTCGTTGTCTATCGCGGCGCTTCTGGCAAATGTTTCTTGATGTGACTGATAATCTGCTTCCCGTGGAAGCGGCCGTTCTCAATGAAAATTTCGTTTGTATGCCTTCCCGAAATCAGTACACCCGCCAGATAGAGCCCCGGAACATTGCTTTCCAGGGTCTTGGAGTTGCACTGCGGTCGCGAGGTTTTGGCATCGACCGCCACCCCCGCGCGCTCCAAAAGGTCAAAGTCCGGATGGTATCCCGTGAGGGCATAAACAAAATCATTCTCAACCCGGACGATATCACCCCGGGATGTCTCCACCAAAATCGAGTCCTCAACGATCTCCTTCAGCGCGCCTCCTAGGAACGCCCGAATCGAACCTTCCTTGATGCGATTTTCGATATCAGGCCGGATCCAGTATTTGATGTGCCGGCTCAACTCGGGCTCGCGGTGCACCAGTGTGACTTCCGCGCCATGACGGAAGAGGTCCAAGGCCGCGATGGCTGCTGAATTCGCTCCGCCAACCACCGCAACTTTTCGCTGATAAGAAGAGTGCGCCTCTCCATAGTAATGGGAAACCTTCGGCAGGGTCTCTCCCGGAATGCCCATCATGTTGGGGATGTCATAGTAGCCGGTGGCCACGATTACCTTCTGGCACTTATAGGAGTTGCGTATTCCAGCGCTGCTCTGCGTCTGAACTTCGAACCCCGTGGCGTCTTTTCGGATATCCAGAACACGCTCCTGGTAGCGGATCGGCAGGTGAAACAGGTCCGACACCAGCCGGTAATATTCGAGCGCCTCGGCCCGCGTGGGCTTCACATTAACGCTGGAGAAAGGAACGTCGCCGATCTCCAGCCGCTCGCGCGTCGTAAAGAAGGTCATACCCGGTGGATAATTGAAAAGCGAATTAACCAGACAGCCCTTTTCCAGGACCAATGTGTTGAGCTTCTCACGAACCGATTCAATGGCGCACGCCAGGCCCGTTGGGCCCGCTCCCACCACCAACACATCCAAAACATTTTCCATATGACCTATTCCCTTCCTCGGAAAACAAATCTTCGGATCCCTGACTTTCAGCGACTTCTAGAAGTTCACCCTCGGCCCCGGCTGAAGTCCCCAGAAGGAATCCGCCGCCCTTTTGCCCGAGCATCACAAAGCCAATAAATCCAGGCTTCGATCTGGCCTCTACCGGCAACCATGACCATGGTTCTCTTGCGCTCATACAAACTGAGCGATGGGTTCGCCGGCCGGTATCCTTCAAAGGCGTCTAAGACCCTAAAAGCCAGCGCGGGCTTCGGGAGAAGATACACGTCGCCTTGGACACGCTCCACACTCCTTGAACTCTCCCTTGCTCCAGGGTAATCGCCGAGGTCATAAAGCCGCCCCTGAGCCTGCCCGTTGGCAACGAAACGTGCATGGAATCTTCGCATTATGTCGTGGGCGCGAAATCCCTTCCGTAACGTACCGTAAACAAAAAGCAGCTCGTTCACTAAACTTTCCGTTTGCTTCTGCTTTTCCATTTTACCGTGATCAGAGCTCCCCTGAGAAATCAACTTCGCCTTCTCAAAAGGATAGCTACTGGAGATCGAGGCGCAGGTTGGCATTGCCCGTTGGAATTCGGACGTGCAATTGAAAGTATCGGCAGGCGACAACCTCAACCGCCGCCTAGAAGACGCAGTCTTGGACGCGCTCAGCAGTACGGGGCGAGAAGTCAACGGGCCATTCGAGTTCGTTGCCCTTCAAGTTATTGGCAGACGCAGTCCAAGATATTCCTTCCTGCAAGTGGGGAGGCTGCTACGGGAGATTGTATTTGGCCAAGAAGCCAGAAGGGGCTCGAAAGGGACTTTCCTGAGTTGCGTCCCTTTCCGAGCCTCCTTAAGGCCGGGTACTCGTTGCTTTCTGAAGCGAGTTCCTCTTTAACCCGGAAGCTACTGTGGTCTCACTTTCGGGGAATAACCCGGGATTGGCACCGAAGGAGGATAGACACTATACGGCAAGTTGATCTGCCTCCCAGCCTTTGCCGGCGGCTGATTAGGAACCGGGATCACCAAAGGGGGATTCGGCGCCTGGTTGAAGTCAAAGCAGTCTGTCATGTCATAGG
>JBJKQF010000060.1:0-3234 GCA_046705545.1 Terriglobia bacterium | reverse complement strand
TTCGAGGTCAACATGCTCAACCTGTTCGACAAACAATACAATATGTATGAATACGTTTCCTCCGGCGGATACTATGGGACTTCCACCGGTGGTTACACATTCGCTTATCCCGGAGCCCCCTTCACGGTGTACGGGAGCATCCGATTCATGTTCTAGAAATACGGAACGCGAATCCTGCCGTCTGAAGAACGCCGCAGCGCCGCAATCGACGCCGCGGCGTTCTGTTTTTTCAGGGAAATTACCAATCGCTTGGCAAGCGCCCAAACGAGGCGGCGGGGTGCCGCTATGAATCAAGCTCCGCGACCGCATCGCCCAGCTCGGAGAACGAAGTGATGCGCGGACAGCCGGCTTCAGGGTAAGCACCCACGCGGTCCATCAGAATCGCGCGCAGCCCCGCCAGACGCGCCCCGCCCACGTCCGCCGCAAACAAGTCGCCCACGTAAACGGCCTGCGCCGCTGCAATTCCCGACCGCCGCAGGGCAATCTCAAAAATTTCAGGATGCGGCTTCTCCACACCCACGACCCCGGAGTCGATCACAAAATCCAAATACTCCGCGAGTCCAGCGCGTCCGAGTTCGCTCTCAATTCTCCCGTCGGAGTTGGAAATCGCCGCGAGCGTGTATCCGGCGGAGCGTAAGCCTTCGAGCGCCACAGGCGTCTCCGGCAACACCCGAGACCAAGTGTGAATGTCCGTAAAAGTCTCGACCACCTTACCGGTGAGTCCCGGCCTCGCCTCAGCAGGAGCTTTGAGGAGATCCATCAGAGCCTCCAGGTAAGGCTGCCAGTAAAACTGGCTGCTGTTCCGGGGAATCTGGCCCGCGTGCAGGAGAGGCCAGAGCACGTCGTCAATCTTTTTCTTCGCAACACGTTCAGCTTCGTCGAAATCTTCCGTGGAAGCGGCAAAGCCCATTTTCGCCAGCTCCCGGCCCAGTGCATCCAGTCGAGGAAAAAGCAGCGTGTAACCCGCATCTAGAAAAACCGCGCGAACTTTTGAGGGCATTCATTTCCTTTCGATCTTCTGCGGCAGGCGCTCTGCCGTCTATCTTGAAGACGCTTGCTGAAGCTCGTCGAGCAGCACCTGTTTCTCTTCCGTCGGAAGGAACGCTGCCCGAACGGCATTCTCACAAAACCCTGTGATCTCCTGCCGCGAAAGCGAGAAGCCTTCTGCGGCCTGAAGAAATTCCCGCTCGATCGACGTGCCGAACAACGCGGGATCATCCGAATTCAAGGTCAGGGTCACGCCCGCCTTGAGAAAAGCGGGCAAGGGATACTCCCCAAAGCTCGGAATCAAGCCCATCGCCGCGTTGCTGGTCGGGCACGCCTCCAAGGGAATCTTGCGCTCGCGCAACAGGGCGCAGACTTCCGGACTCGAGGCGACCGTGAGCCCGTGCCCGATGCGCTCTGCGCCCAGCAGTTCCACCGCTTGCCGCACGCTTTCCGCTCCGGCGGTCTCTCCGGCGTGGGCCACCACGTGCAGGCCCAGATCGCGCGCCTCGCGGTACACGTCAGGGAAGATTTCCGCCGGTCCGCGCGCTTCGTCGCCCCCCAAACCGAAGGCCACCACACCCTGGGAGCGATAGCGGCCCGCCCATTGCGCCACTTGCCGCGCGGGCGCGGCGCCGAACTGGCGCACCGCATCAAAAATCCAATTTACGCGCAAGCCAAGCCGTGCTTCCGCATCAAGCTGCGCCGCCCGCACCGCTTCATAAACGGAGTCCAGCGGCTGGCGCTTCCAAAGCACCACGCCCGCGGAGAGCGTGACTTCTGCGTACTTCACGTTCTGGGCGGCCAGCCACTCCATCAAGCGTAAGGTTGCCAGAGCGTAATCCTGGGGGGTTTCCAGAAGAATGGCGACAAACTTGAAGGCCTCGATAAACTCAGCGAACGTTCGGTAACGGTAGCCGCGCTGCTGCTGCTCTTCAAGCCAGCGCTCCACCTCGCTTGCCCCGCGCGATTTGGAGCGCGCAAGCTCGCGCACGGTCGCGGGCTGCAAGCTGCCTTCCAGGTGCACGTGGAGTTCAACCTTGGGCAGGCGGGACACGAATCCGTTGGGAAGCGGAGCTTTGGGAGCCATGCAAAGTTTGGAAGAATGTTTACGCCCGGGCGCCTTCAGGGCGCGGAGAAGTCGGGCTGCTGTGGCAGCGGTTACTTGGGCAAGGCCGGCCGACCGGCATTGACCCACGCCGAGTACCAATAAGAGCCTACGTCGTGCGCGGCTTCACTGATCTCCCGCATCGCCGTGGAGCCGATCCGTGAGTAAAAGCGGTCGTAGTAATCGTCCGTGTACCCCGGAAGTCCGGCCACCGCCCGCCGGTCCGCCAGCACGATTTGGTCCACCCACGTGTTCGCTTCCAAAACCATTTCAAAAGCGTGCTCGGTGGGATCGTCGATCTTGGTCGCGTCATCGGGTCGAAAGATGAAGAAATGGGAATAGCGGCCGACCAGCCCCACCCCAAAGCGCGCCTCTAAACCCGTTTGGTTGGTCAATTGCCCGTCGTAATTACGGGTGGTGTGCAAGGGATCGTGAGCGTCGGCCACGTAAAACCCCAGCGCCGCGGCGTCCAGTTTGGCCTCTTCCCATTTTCCCGCTTTCATGGCCTGGGTCAGCCTTAGGCTGAATTCCCCGATTTGCCAGGGCAGCACTCCATTGTGCGCAAGGTGGCCTTTCCCATATTTCTCAGCGGCAAGCTTATAAGAATGGGGAAGGTCCAGATAAGGAAAGATGCCGTACTTGTCCAAAAAGATGTAGTGGCGCATCCGCTCGTAGCGGTCCTTCTTCTCCCACACTTTAGGATCGTCCGAGTGGTCGAGGATAAATGTGCGGTTATCCTGGAAGAAGGTGCGAAGCTCCCGAGGCAGCGTGCCAATGGCCCAGTCATTGCACAGGCGGTGGGCTTGCGGTCCCCACGCGTAAACAAGGCGGCTGGAGCAAAGCGAGCCGCCGGCCAGCAGGGCAATCGTCAGCAGCGCCTGAGAAAATCCCCGCCGCCTGTTCCGTCCTTGAGCGATCGATTGGCTCATGGTCTCTAATTCTACCCCATGCCCGCCTATCAGGTCTTTAGCCTTGCGGCCCTCCGCGAGTCGCCGCACTTTCTGCGCTCGCGTCCGGAGAGTGTCGCCGCCCGAACTCGCTGTGGTGGCGGCTGTACGTCCAATAAATCACCAGCCCGATCACCAGCCACACCAGAAAGCGCAGCCAGGTTTCCACCGGCAAGCTTGCCATCAGAATAAGGC
>JBJKQF010000059.1:0-3388 GCA_046705545.1 Terriglobia bacterium | reverse complement strand
CAGCGAAAAGATCTCAATCGACGATTTTGCCAAAGTGGAGATGCGCGTGGGCGAAATCATCGCCGCCGAGCCGGTGCCGAAAGCCGACAAGCTGCTCAAGCTGCAGGTGGACATCGGCACGGAAGTCCGGCAGGTGTGCGCGGGGATCGCGCAACACTACCAGCCCGAGCAATTGATCGGCATGAAGGTGGTGGTGGTCACCAACCTGCAGCCGCGCAAGCTGCGCGGGGTTGAATCGAACGGCATGATCGTTGCCGCCTCCGCGGGCGAGGAAGGCCGGCCGGTGCTGGTGACTTTCAAAGAAGACGTGCCCAAGGGCGCGCGGCTGCGGTAAGGAACGGCTTGAAAGGCGCAGCAGAAGCAGATTCCCTGCCGCGCTTGGAAGGACACCGCGAGAAGCTCGGTTAGGCACCGTAAGACTCCCATGACTCTCCTTGATTCTCACTGCCATCTGGACGACGCGCAGTTTGACGCTGACCGCGAAGAGGTAATTGCGCGCGCTCGCGCGCGGGGCGTTCAATGGCTATTAACGGTGGGCGGAGGCAGCGGCCCGGACGGCTTGGCCGCCGGGGTACCTCTAGCGGCCCGCTATGGCTGGATTTACACCAGCGTGGGAATCCACCCCCACGAGGCGGCGCGCGCGGAAGCCAGACACTTTGAGGCGGTCCAGAAGGCGACGCACATCGCCAAGGTGATCGCGGTGGGCGAGATCGGCCTCGACTACTACTACGACTATTCACCGCACGACATCCAAAAGCAGGCGCTCATCACCCAGTTGGAAATCGCCGTGGAGGCGGACCTGCCGGTGATCATCCACTGCCGGGACGCCTGGGCGGACATGAAGGAAATCATCGGCGGCCAATTCTCCCCGCGCGGACTGCGGGGAATTCTGCACTGTTTTGCGGGCAGCCGGGAGGACGCTTTTAAGTTTTTGGATTGGGGATTTATGGTTTCCTTTGCGGGAAACCTTACCTTTAAGAAGGCGGAGGATTTGCGCGCCGTGGCCGCGGAGATTCCGCTGGACCGACTGCTGACGGAGACCGACAGTCCCTATCTCGCGCCCGTGCCCAACCGCGGCATACGGAACGAGCCGGCTTACGTGGAGGAAGTCAACCGCCAACTCGCGGAGCTGCGCCACATGGAAGCCGGAGAAATGGGAACGCTGGTGGCGAAAAACTTTGCTAAGTTTTTCGCCCTGGAGGAGCCGTAGGGGCGCCGTCCCCCGCCCCGGCGCTGATTGAAGCGACCGGGACCTGAGGACAGAGCCCCTCAAGAAGCGGACCATCGCCCGTCATTGAATTGACTGATTACCAAAGGCTTACCAACGAGAGGCTTTTCTTCCAGAGGCTTTTGTGCGAGGATGAAACATCAACACCTTGGTTATGTCGCTTCAACATCCGGGCAAATCCCGAAAGCATTGAGGAAAAAGGTGTGAGGGGGCAATCGGCGCTTGGCGACTACGAATAAGCTTCTAACAGCCAAAGAAGTGTTTGACCTGGTCCGCGAGGATATGGAGCGGGTCGAAGAGGAATTCTGCCGGCAAAGCACCTCAAGCATCCAGCTCATCACGGAAATCGGCCAATACCTCCAGATCAGCGGCGGCAAGCGGCTACGGCCCGTCCTCGTCCTGCTGGCCGCCAAACTGTGCGCCTTTGAAGGCGCCGCGGCCGTCCGCATGGGCACCGCCTTTGAAATGATCCATAGCGCCACCCTGGTGCACGACGATGTGATTGACAAGGCGGAAACGCGGCGTGGCCGCCCCTCCATCAATTCGCGCTGGGGAAACCACATGAGCGTGCTGGCCGGCGACTGGCTCTACATGCAGGCCTTCAGCATGGCGCTGGCGGAGCGGAACTTTAAGATTCTCGATCTCCTGATCGGCCTGACCCAGGTGATGGTGGAAGGCGAACTGCTGCAACTGGCTGCGATTCGCAAGCCCAGCGTGACCGAAGAAGACTATTTTGAGCTGATCTACCGCAAGACAGCTTGCTTGTTTTCCGCGTGCGTCCGCGCCGGAGCGCTGCTGGCCGACCGGCCTGAGGAAGAAGAAAACCGCATGGCCTCTTACGGAGTCAACCTGGGCCTGGCGTTCCAGTTGATCGACGACGTGCTGGACTTCACCTCTTCCGAAAAGAAGCTGGGCAAGCCCATCGGCAACGACCTGCGGGAAGGCAAGGTGACGCTGCCGCTCATCTATCTTTTGCAGGAGTGCACGCCCGAAGAGAGCCGCAAGGTTGTGCAGGTGTTTGACGACGCCGGATTCCAGAACGTGGCGTTTGAGGAGATTGTGGAGTTGGTGGAGCGCTACGGAGCGCTGCAAGCGGCCCGGGAAAAGGCCAAGTCATTCGCTGAAGAGGCCAAGCGCTGCCTGGAAATCTTTCCGGAATCGATTTACAAGGACGCGTTGATGTCCCTGCCCGATTTCATTATCGCGCGCGAATCCTAATGGCGGGTTTCCCCTCATTCAATGACGCATCCCTACGAAATTGAGGTGAAGTTGAAGGTTCCTTCGCCGGCACGGCTGAAGCGCCGCCTGAAGGAGCTGAAATTTGAGGTGGTGGAGCGCCGGCACTTTGAAGCCAACGTGGTCTTTGACTTTCACGACCGGCGCTTGCGAAAAGCGCGCTTGCTGTTGCGGCTGAGAACTAAGGGGCGGCGGAACATCGTGACTTTCAAGGAGGCTCCGCTCAAATCCGGACCCTATAAGGTGCGCCGGGAAATCGAGACGGAGATCGAGGACGGCGCGCAGCTGGGGTGGATCTTCGAGGCGCTGGGCCTGCATCCGGTCTTTCGCTATGAGAAATACCGGACAGCTTACGCCCCCAAGCGCAGGCGAAAGACGGCACACAGCCCGGTGCTGCTGTTTGACGAAACGCCCATTGGGATTTACGTAGAACTGGAAGGTTCCAGGAAGTGGATCAAGAAGGTGGCAAAGCAGCTCGGTTACGCCCCCGGGGACTACATCACGGCAAGTTACGCCACGCTCCACCAGGAACATTGGCGTAAAAGAGGGGTCCTGCGCCAAAACATGGTTTTTCCGAAGTAGCAATTCCCCGTTGGGTTCGCGGTTGGGTTGGACTATAATGGGGGTGTATTCTGCACAGAGTGTCAGCACCAGGAGGAAATTGACAAATGGAAGGATTGCTTCAACCGACACACCTTTTCTTTATTTTGCTGATTGTGTTGATCATTTTTGGGCCGGGAAAGCTGCCCGACCTGGGTCGAGGGCTAGGCAAAGGAATCCGGGAATTTAAGGATGCCGTCAAAGGCGGCATCGATAAGTCTGCGGAAAAGCCTGAAGAGCAAAAGAAGGGCTAACGCCTCCCCCCTCCTCCTGGTAAACGCTGGGCAAAACTTCTGGCGGACTTCAAGATCAACTTCACGGCAA
>JBJKQF010000058.1:0-5989 GCA_046705545.1 Terriglobia bacterium | reverse complement strand
AGCAGGGAAGGTGCGCGGGCGTGGTGGCGATTTGCCTGGAAACCGGCGAAATTCACACCTTCCGGGCCAAGGCCGTAATCTTTGCCACCGGGGGCTGCGGAAGGATGTTCCGCGTCACCTCGAACGCCCACGCGCTTACCGGGGATGGAATGGCGGTGGTTCTGCGAAGGGGAATTCCTCTGGAAGACATGGAGTTTTTCCAGTTTCACCCGACCGGTATTTACAAGATGGGAATCCTTCTCAGCGAGGCCGCGCGAGGGGAGGGCGCAACGTTGCGGAACCGGAACGGTGAGCGCTTCATGGAGCGCTACGCTCCGACCTTGATGGACCTTGCGCCGCGCGACATGGTTTCACGCGCCATTTATCGGGAAATACGGGAAGGGCGGGGGATTGAGGGCAAGAACTACGTTCACCTTGATTTTACTCACCTGGGCCGCGATGTGCTCGATCGGAAGTTGCCCGACATTACCGATTTTGTGCGGACTTATCTGGGCATTGAGCCGGCCAAAGACCTGGTACCCGTGCAGCCCACCGCACACTATGCCATGGGTGGCATCCCGACTGATAACGATGGGCGCGTGGTGATTGATGAGAAGAATACCCCGCTTCCCGGGCTTTACGCCGCTGGAGAGACTGCATGCGTTTCGGTCCACGGCGGCAACCGCCTGGGGACTAACTCGCTGGTGGACATTTTGGTCTTCGGGCGCCGCAGCGGCCGGCACGCCGCAAACTTCATCAAGCAGAATGAGTTGGTCCCCCTGGGGCCGAATCCTGAGGAGCGCGGCCGCGAAATAGTCCAGCGGCTGCTCTCAAGCCAAGGCACGGAGCGCGCCGCTGACATCCGCGATACGCTCCAGGATGAGATGATGGAGAAGGCTTCGGTCTTCCGCGATGCGAAGTCCTTGGGAGCCATGCGAGACAAGTTGAAGGAAATCCGCAGCCGCTACGAGCAAGTCAAGCTGGGAGACAGCGGCGCAAAATACAACACGGAATTGCTGGAGGTCTTCGAGCTGGGTGCCCTGATTGACGTCGCAGAGGTCCTGGTGGAGGGCGCGCTGGCCCGCCAGGAAAGCCGCGGGGCGCATTCCCGGGAGGATTTCCCCAAGCGTGACGATGCCAACTGGCTGAAACATACCCTGGCTTACCAGGGTCCCAAGGGAATTGAGTTCAAGTACAAGCCGGTGACGATCACGAAGTTCGAGCCCAAGGAAAGGAAGTATTGATTCATGCAGGTCACCCTGAAGATCAAGCGCTTCAATCCGGAGAAGGATCAGGAACCGTGGTGGGGAGAGTATAAATTTGAAGCTGAACCCACCGACCGGCTTCTGGACGCCTTGAACCACGTCAAGTGGTACGTTGATGGAACGCTGACTTACCGCCGCTCCTGCGCCCACGGAGTCTGCGGGTCGGACGCCATGCTGATCAACGGCAAGAACGGGCTCGCCTGCAAGCTGCTGCTCAGTAACCTGGGGAGCAAGATCACCGTCGAACCCATGCGCGGTTTCCGCGTCATCAAGGATTTGCTGGTCGATATGGAAGCTTTTTTCGATAAATACCGGCGCATGAAGCCGTACTTCATCTCCCACTCACCGGAGCCTGAAAAGGAAAGGCTCCAATCGATTGAAGAGCGGCAGAAGTTTGACGACACCACAAAGTGCATCCTTTGCGGCGCTTGCACGACTTCCTGCCCGTCCTTCTGGGCAAACCCCGACTACGTGGGTCCCGCCGCTATCGTCAATGCCCACCGCTTTGTTTTTGACAGCCGCGACGAAGGTAAGGACGAACGCTTGAGCGTCTTGAACACGAGCGAAGGAGTGTGGCGCTGCCGGACCATCTTCAATTGTGTTGAGGCCTGCCCGCGGGGCATCAACGTCACCCGCGCCATCGGCGAAATTAAAAAGGCGCTGCTGTTCCGCAAGGTTTAGTGAGGCTTTCGCGCCGGTTCGTATTCGACCGGAGGTCGCCGGCCCGCAGCCATCATCATGCTTTAATCCAGTTGCTTGACACAGCGCCGTGACGATTTCTATAATTTCTTGATACAGTATATAATTGGCTTTTTGAGCGGGAATAACTCAGTGGTAGAGTGCGACCTTGCCAAGGTCGAAGTCGCGGGTTCGAATCCCGTTTCCCGCTCCATTTTTTTGGCGCGGTACCCAAGTGGTAAGGGAGAGGTCTGCAAAACCTTTATGCGGGAGTTCGATTCTCCCCCGCGCCTCCAATCTCCGCGATCGTTAGTCAGGACATAACTCCCATCCCCCGCAGTACGGTTCGTCTGTAGCTTCTTGAGGCTTTCACTCTGGTCAGAATAGTCCAACTTGATTGATCTCCCGCTCTAACTTCGCCCTCATGGATTAGTGTCTCTGGCCAGCCCGGGAATCCCCGAAATGCCCTCGCTTGTTTTCTTTCAAGCTTATTGGCAGCGTTCCCCTCGTCCAAGAGAGGGAAGACCGTCTGCGGGGAAAGGAGGGTACCACTTCAGCCCCCAAAGCAGATTCAGCCAGAGGATTGTGTCGATTTGGGAAATGAGAATCATCCGTTTTCTTACCTAAGTAGTGTAAATATATGAAAATAAAAACTAATAAAATACTTGACATATATACACTCATGTTTTATGCTCGTTATTGACTAATGACATTCCGGAGGAGGTATTGGGACATGCAGATCGTAAGATGGGAACCCTTTCGAGACTTGGTTACAACCCAGGACCGTTTCAATCGGCCCTTCAACGACGCTTTTTCCGGGGCTTTTGGCGAGGCGGAGAAGCCGTTGCGGGCCTGGATGCCGGCAGTGGACATCTTCGAGACTAAAGACAGTCTGGTCCTGAAGGCCGAACTGCCGGGGATCAACCCCGATGACGTCGAAGTGCGAGTCGAAGACAACACGCTGTACCTGAAGGGCGAGCGGAAATTCCAGAAGGACGTAAAGGAAGAGAACCTGCATCGGTTGGAGCGTTCATATGGGGCATTCACCCGCAGCTTTGTTCTGCCAAATTCCATCGACTCAGGCAAAGTTCAGGCTGCCTATCAGGACGGCATCTTGACCTTGACGATGCCCAAGCGTGAGGAAGCGAAGCCCAAGACGATCAAGATCAACGTTTCTAAAGCCTGAAATACCGGCAAGCGGTCGGATGAGGAGGCTGTGCTGACGTAAGCCGGAAAAGGCGGATTTTTACAACGGTTAAGAAGGAGGAAAAAAGCGATGCCAATCGTAAGATGGGAACCTTTCCGCGACTTAGTAACCACCCAGGACCGCCTGAACCGTCTTTTCAATGAGACGCTGGGGCGCGTGTGGGGAGACGAAGGGGGCCGAGGCGTTAACTGGGTCCCTGCCGTTGACATCTATGAAACCGAGCAGGAGGTGGTGTTGAAGGCTGAACTGCCCGGTGTGGATCCCAAAGATGTGGAAGCGACTGTCCATGACGGTACGCTCTATCTAAAGGGAGAGCGCAAGTACGAGAAGGAAGTGAAGGAAGAGAACTACCATCACGTCGAACGCTCTTACGGCGCCTTTGCCCGAGCCCTGACGCTGCCAGCCTCTATCGACGAGGAAAAGGTGCAGGCGGAGTTCAAGGACGGTGTGTTGACGCTCACCATGCCGAAGCGGGAGGAAGCGAAGGCGAAGAAAATCAAGATCAGCGCCGGCAAATGAGGTACGCTGATTTCGGGGCTGTGCGCGCCCTTCCTGACGGCTTGTTTGTGCAGGGAGGCCTAGATTTAACCGGGTTGGCGGGCAAAGGCCGGTCAACCCGGTTTTTATTCATACTACTGAGGAACATTTATGGCGACCCGATTTGACAAATTCACCATCAAAGCCCAAGAAGCGCTGCAGGGCACGCAGGACATTGCCGGCCGTTGCGGAAACCAGCAACTGGAGCCTCTCCACTTGCTTTTGGCCCTGATCGAGCAGTCGGAGGGGATTGTTCCGGCGATCCTGGAGCGGTTGGGTGTAACACCCTCGTCTGTCCGCCAGGAGACCGAAAAGGCCATCGAACGCCTGCCCAAGGTGGGCGGGACGGTGGACCATTACCTTTCCCAGGCGCTCAAGGAGGTCTTCGAGCAGGCTGCCAAGGAAACCGAAACCTTTAAGGACGAGTTTGTTTCCACCGAGCACCTGCTGCTGGCTTTGGCCAAAAAGAAGAATGACGCCGCCGGGCAGGTTTTGGCGCGGCTGGGCGTTTCGCATGACACCATCCTCAAAGCTCTGGTGGCCATTCGCGGTTCGCAGCGCGTCACTGACCAAAATCCGGAAGCCAAGTACCAAGCGCTTGAGCGCTACGCACGAGACCTGACTGAGCTCGCCCGCCGCGGCAAGCTGGACCCGGTGATCGGGCGCGACGATGAGGTGCGCCGGGTCATTCAGGTGCTCTCGCGGCGCACCAAGAACAACCCTGTGCTGATTGGCGAGCCGGGCGTGGGCAAGACGGCGATCGTAGAAGGCATCGCGCAGCGCATCGTGGCCGGCGACGTGCCGGAATCTCTCAAGTCAAAGCGCATTGTGGCGCTTGATTTGGGCTCTATGGTGGCGGGTTCCAAGTACCGCGGCGAGTTTGAAGACCGGCTGAAGGCTGTCCTCAAGGAAATCGAGGAGTCAAGCGGCCAGGTTATTCTTTTTATCGACGAGCTGCACACCCTGGTGGGCGCGGGCGCGGCGGAAGGAGCGATTGACGCTTCCAACATGCTGAAGCCGGCCCTGGCGCGCGGAGAACTTCGCTGCATCGGCGCCACCTCTCTGAACGAATACAAGAAATACATCGAAAAAGATGCGGCCCTCGAACGGCGCTTCCAGCCGGTGATGGTGGGGCAGCCGAGCGTCGAAGATACCATTGCAATTCTGCGCGGCCTCAAAGAACGCTACGAAGTGCATCACGGCGTGCGGATCAAGGACTCGGCCATCGTGGCTGCCGCGGTGCTTTCCAACCGCTACATCTCCGACCGTTTTCTGCCTGATAAGGCCATCGACCTGATTGACGAGGCTGCTTCCAGCCTGCGCATTGAGATCGACTCAATGCCGGCGGAAATCGACCAGATTGAGCGCCGCATCACGCAGCTTGAAATCGAGCGGCAGGCGCTCAAGAAAGAGGACGACTCCGCCTCGCGCGAGCGGCTTTCCAAACTGGAAAAGGAGTTGGGGGGGCTGCGGGAGCAATCCGACCGGTTGAAGCTGCGCTGGAACGCGGAAAAAGAGATCATCACCCACATCCGGAAGCTGAAGTCCGACATCGAGCAGGCCAAACTGGACGAGCTGAGGGCGACCCGCGAGGGTGATTTGGCCAAGGCCTCAGAAATCCGCTACGGCAGTCTTGTGACACTGGAAAAGCAGCTTGCCAAGGCCAATGCGGACCTCGAAGGCAAGGACCAAACCGGCCGGATGCTGAAAGAAGAAGTGGACGAGGAAGACGTGGCGCGCGTGGTTTCCAAGTGGACGGGTATTCCCGTGGCCAAGATGCTGGAAGGCGAAGTCGCCAAACTGGTCAAGATGGAAGACCGGCTGCGGCTGCGCGTGGTGGGCCAGGAAGAAGCTCTGCACTTGGTTTCAAACGCCGTGCGGCGCAGCCGGGCAGGACTATCCGACCCGAATCGTCCCATCGGCAGTTTCATTTTCCTGGGTCCGACCGGCGTGGGCAAAACAGAGCTGGCGCGGGCGCTGGCTGAGTTTCTGTTTGACGACGAGCGCTCCATGCTCCGGATCGATATGTCGGAGTATATGGAGAAGCACGCGGTGGCGCGGCTGATCGGCGCTCCTCCGGGGTACGTTGGTTATGAGGAAGGCGGGCAGCTTACGGAGCAGGTGCGGAGGCGGCCGTACTCCGTGTTGCTGTTCGATGAAATCGAGAAGGCGCACGCTGACGTCTTCAACATCTTCTTGCAGATCCTCGACGAAGGCCGCTTGACCGACGGCAAGGGCCGCACCGTGGACTTCAAGAACACCGTCATCATCATGACCAGCAATATCGGCAGCCACTTGATCCATGAGGCCATGAACGGAGCCG
>JBJKQF010000057.1:0-5377 GCA_046705545.1 Terriglobia bacterium | reverse complement strand
GCGTGGAAGAGATCATTAGGCAATTGCTGCTCGAGCTTGGAGGGGACTTTCACGATCAGCACTTTCAGTAGATGCCGGTCCAAGTTGCGAGAATGTACCGGGAACTTACGCGAGGCTATCGATCCCTCCCAATGAATATTCTAACTACTTTTGCCTCGAACCACCATGGGCCGATTGTATAGTCGGACATCAACTTCTATTCACTTTGCCCGTACCACCGCCTGATTTATCGCGGGTGGATGCATCTTGGATAGTTGCCGGATGGCAGGATCGTTGGACTTTCAAAGATCCCGAGGCTGACCCAGTCTACGACCGCACGCCTGATCGTTCAGGAGGACCTGGTTTCAGAGATTGCGAACACGTTTATGGAGCACGTGAACCCGCTCGGTTGCCTTGGGAGCGCGACAGGCCGGCATGACGGTGTTGCTGTGCGCGGAGTGAGATGGCCCGAAGCGGCGATGATAACCGTAGCCCTTCGCGGAATCTTTCAGGAGAAATCGAGCCTCCCCGATCAATTCCAACAGGTGCTTTCGGCTGGCGCGCGGTCGTGAGGATTTTCCGAGAGGAGGAACCATGAAAATGGCAATCTACCTGACGGTCATGATGATGGCCGTAGTGTCAACTGGCGCCGGGGGCGCAAACAATTCAGAAAAGGGAACGTCTCCGCCATTACTTGGAGTGTTCCCAAAACTGGAGGCCCAAAACCTGGAAAAGCAACACCTTTCGTTGCCGGAGGACTTTGCAGGATATCACAACCTGCTGCTGATTGCCTTCAAGCGGGATCAGCAGGAAAATGTGGATACTTGGCTGTGGGCAATGAAGCGGTTCGAGTCTACTCCTGGTTTCTGTTACTACGAGCTGCCAACCATCAGCAAGCTGAACCCGATCGCCCGATGGTTCATCAATCGCGGCATGCGCAGTGGCATCCTGGACCGTGAAGCTCGCGCGCGGACCATCACGCTCTATCTTGACAAGGCCGAGTTCCGGAAGGCCTTGAATTTGCCGAATGAGGACATGAACTACGCCATTCTGGTTGACCGCGCGGGACATGTGCACTGGCGTGAGGAAGGGGAGTTCGATGAAGGGAAAAAGGAAAGACTGCACACGGCCCTCAGCCGGGCGGCCCATGACCATTACCTGTCCGGAAGTTAGTGAGGTTGGGCGACTGCAAGGCACATACGTCCTGCGGCGTTGAGATGTGCGAATTCGAACCTTACAACGTGAACAGTGGATTGCCAGGCCGATGGAGGAGGTCTTTGCTTTTTTCTGCGAGGCGCGGAATCTAGACCGCATCACGCCGCCGTGGCTCGATTTCCGTGTCCTCCGGCAGACAAGCCGCGAGATTATGGCGGGCACGCTCATTGATTACAAGCTTGCGCGGCACGGCCCGCCAATCGATTGGAGGAGCCGCATCGAAGAATGGTGTCCGCCTTTCCGCTTTGTCGACCTTCAGTTGAAGGGACCCTACCGCCTGTGGCATCATACGCATCTTTTTGAACCCCTTGACGGCGGCACGTTGATGAGGGATTTGGTCCGTTTCTCGGTACCCTTTGGCACTTTCGGAGATTTATCTGCGGGCGGGCTGGTGCGGCGTGACGTGGAGCAGATCTTCGACTACCGCGCAGAACGGATCTCTGCAATCTTCGCGGGACATTGTCTCACCATGGAGCAGCGATGAATATTCCGGAAGATTCCGCAGCCCTTCCTTTGATCCTGTTGACTGGAGGCACGGGATATATTGGTGGGAGACTGCTCGAGGTGCTGCAGTCGCGTAACCGTTCCGTCCGCTGCCTCGCTCGACGTCCTGCGTACCTGCGAGCGCGGGCAGGACCAGGGACAGAGGTGGTGGCGGGCGACTGCCTAAATCGCAGTACCCTTGAAGCCGCGATGGCGGGCGTCGACGTGGGGTACTACCTGGTGCACTCCATGGCCTCAGCCGGAAAGTTCGAGGAACAAGACCGGGTTGCCGCCCGGAACTTCGCGGTGGCGGCGAGAGAGTCCGGAGTGCGAAGGATCATCTACCTCGGTGGACTGGGGGAAGTTCAGACATCGCTTTCGTCTCACTTGCGCAGCCGGCAGGAAATAGGAGAAATCCTCCGCGACTCCGGGTTGCAGGTCATCGAGTTTCGGGCGTCAATCGTCATCGGTTCGGGCAGCCTCAGCTACGAACTGATCCGAGCGCTTGTGGAACGGCTGCCTATCATGATTACTCCGCGCTGGGTTTCAACTCCAGCTCAACCCATCGCCATTGAAGACCTGCTGGAGTACCTGGTGGAGGCTTTAGATTTGCCGGGGAGCGAAAGCCGCGTGTTTGAGGTTGGGGGTAAGGATCAGGTCTCTTACGCCGATATTATGAAAGAATACGCGCGACAGCGCGGCTTGCGTCGTCTGATGTTTCCCGTTCCAGTTCTTACGCCTCGGCTCTCGAGCCTTTGGCTAGGCCTAGTGACGACGGTTTATGCACGCGTGGGCCGGAAACTGATTGAGGGGTTACGAAATCCCACGGTTGTGCGCGACACGTCAGCCTTGATGGTATTCAAGGTTCGTCCAAGAAGCCTGCGCGAGTCAATTGGGCGAGCCCTCCGGAACGAAGATCAAGAGCTGGCAAGTACTCGTTGGTCGGACGCTCTTTCCTCCACCACCGAACCTCCAAGTTGGGGTGGGGTCCGACTCGGATCGCGCATCGTGGACTCGCGCGAAGCAAGGGTGAGTTTGCCACCTGATTCCGCTTTCCGGCCTATCCGTCGCATTGGAGGGAAGAACGGATGGTATGCTGCCCACTTCTTGTGGCGCCTCCGTGGATTTCTCGATCTCCTCATCGGAGGTGTCGGCCTGCGCCGGGGTCGCCGCGACCCGGAAAACCTTGCCGTGGGGGACGTTGTGGACTGGTGGCGAGTGGATGCCTACGAGCCCAACCCCCGTCTTCGCCTTCTGGAGGAGATGAAACTTCCCGGTCGAGCGTGGCTCGAGTTCGAGGTAGAAGGAAACGGCTCAGAATCGGTTATTCGTCAGACGGCTGTTTTTTATCCTCTGGGGTTGGCTGGCTTGCTCTATTGGTATCTTCTTTACCCGTTACATCGGTGGGTGTTCAAAGGTATGTTGCGGGGCATCGTCCAAGGCTGCAAGACCGACCCACCGAATTCGGAAGGTGTTTCTTGAGGAGGTTGGGCTGTGAAAGGGACTGAGCTTCTGGCCCAAAATCCGCGTATCACGGTGCGTCGTCAGGGTGCGCCCGACCTGGTGGGAGGCGTTGCCTATTGGATGCAGCGAACACAGCGGGCCCTCGATAACCCTGCCCTCGACATGGCGATTGCGGCGGGGAGCGCCTTGCACAAACCTATTCTGGCCTTGGTTGGTCTTGTCCCCTTCTACCCGAACGCTAACCTGTACCACTACGAGTTTCTGGTTCAGGGGTCTCTGGCCATCGCGCGCAGGCTCCCCAAAACAGGCACCGTGTTCGTGCTGCGCTGCTCTCCGCTTGTAAAATTCTGCGAAGAGGTGCCCCCCAGCCTTGTTATCGGGGTCGAGAATGCCCAGCGCGATCCGGAATCGTGGCGTCGAGAGGCATCAAAAGAGCTGCGCGTGCCATACTGCACTGTTGACGCCGATTTCATTGTCCCGACAAATCTCCTCGAAAAGAAGCAGCACACGGCGCGCACAATCCAACCGCGTATCCGAAGGCAGATATACAGTGGAAGCAGCCCGAACCTCTTGGATCGCTCCAGCTCGATTGGGATTTGCTGGGGGGATTACCCATCGACCGAAGTATTCAGCCGATCTCGGCCATTCGGGGTGACACCGATGGGTCGCTGCGCGTCCCTTCTCAGTTTGTGGGGGAGCGACTTAAGGAATATGCAGGGCAAGGAAATCGGCCCGAGGCGGACGGCACAAGCCATCTTTCACCTTCCTTACACTTCGGGCATACCGGGCCGCACGCTGCGGGGTTGGCAGTGAAACATGCGACCCTACCACCTGCGAACCACGAGGCATTTCTGGAAGAGCTGTTCGTGCGTCGCAAACACACCATCAATTTCGTCCGATTCAATCCAAATTACGATCACCTCACGGGCTGCGGAGCGTGGGCACACCGCACCCTCAAAGAACACCACAGGGATGTACGTGAATATACCTATTCCCAGAGCCAGCTTCAAGTCGTCGAAACCCATGGTCCCCCCTGGAACACGGCGCAGAAGCAAATGACTGGAGGCGGTTGGAGGCACGGCTACCTCCGCATGAACTGGACAAAGAAGGTCCTGGAGTTGGCGCGCTCCCCCTAGGAAGCCCACGAGATCGCGATCCGTTTGAACAACCGATATGATCTTGATAGCCGTGATCCGAACGGTTGTGCCGGAATAGCTTGGGCCATTGGTGGCAAGCACGACCATGCCTGGGGACCGGAGCGCCCCATCTACGGCAAGATTCGTTACAGGTCCTACCAGAGCACTTCACGCAAGTTTGAAAGTAGGTTGTATATTCGACGCGTCGAGGCGCTTGTCCATAAAGGAGAGGAAAAATGAACACGCCCCGTCACATGGTCGGTCTGGCAGTTGCGATTTTGCTCTGCTTTGGAGCGGCGGGATTGGGGTCACTTTTCACGACACCATCAATTGGAGCCTGGTATGTAACCTTGCGCAAGCCTGCATGGACCCCTCCCAATTGGATCTTCGGCCCCGTGTGGTCATTGCTCTACTTCAGCATGGCAGTCGCCGCTTGGCTAGTGTGGCGAAGGTCGTGGATTTCAGGCGCGAGGCTGGCCCTCGTCCTCTTCGCCATCCAACTCCTCTTCAACGTCTGCTGGTCAGCAATCTTCTTCTCAGCGCACATGCCTGGTGTCGCCTTCGCCGAAATTATCCTTCTTTGGCTCATGATCCTGGCCACGATAGTCTCGTTCTGGCCTGTTTCAAGGGCAGCGGGTTGGCTACTACTGCCTTACCTTCTTTGGGTATCCTTTGCGGCGGCATTGAACTACTCCATCTGGAGATTGAACGCATGAGCGAGGCAGTAGCTCCTCCCATCCGCATTGGCATTTCGTCCTGTCTGTTGGGCCAAAAAGTACGTTACGACGGTGGGCACAAGCGTGATGTCTTTCTGGTTGAGACGTTTGGCCGCTTTGTTGAGTGGGGGCCGGTTTGTCCCGAGGTAGAGATGGGGCTAGGTGCGCCTCGTGGCGCCCTCAGGTTGGTTCGCATAGGTGAAAACATCCGTATGCTCGTGCCCAAGACCGGAGTCAATCACACCGGTGCGATGCGTCGATTTGCAGAACGTCGGGTCCGAGACCTGGATCGAGAAGACCTTTGCGGCTGCGTTCTGGAAAAAGATTCTCCGAGCTACGGTATGGAGCGGGTCCGGGTGTCGACTCCCACGGAGTCCCGGCGAA
>JBJKQF010000056.1:0-15503 GCA_046705545.1 Terriglobia bacterium | reverse complement strand
GACCTTCACCGAGCGCTTTCTCCAGCGGAATCGAGCGCGTGATTAAAGGCTCGGCCTTAAGCCTTCCATCCCCCAGCATTTTGATGACCGTTGGAAATTCATTGCTGTAGGCGAGCGACGTAACCATGCGCTTCTCGCGGCTCAGAAAGGTATTGAAGTCAAACTCAAAGTTGCCGGGGAATATCCCCAGAACGCAGGTGGTGCCAGCGCCACGGGTCACCGCCGCGGCCGTTGCCATCGAGCCGGCTAGACCCACGCATTCAAAAGCCACATCGGCGCCCAGGCCGTCAGTTAAGTCCTTGATCGATTCTACCGGGTCGGTTTGACTGGCGTTGATAAAAGCCGAAGCGCCCAGAGCTTCTGAAAAGCGCCGCTTCGCGTCCGACTTCTCCACCACATAAACCTCTCGAGCTCCCGCTGCGCGAAGGGCCTGCAAGGTGCAGAGCCCCACCGTCCCTCCACCCACAACGGCGACTCGGTCCCCGATCCCTACCCCGGCCGCCCTCACCGCATGCATCGCGACCGCGAGAGGCTCAACCAAGGCGCCGGCCTCAAAGGAAACTCCTCCGCCCAGACAATGGCAACAGGCCTCTGGCACCACGGCGGATTGAGCAAACCCACCGTCGCGCGAGAAGCCAACATAAGCAGCCGAGGCGCAGAGCGCTTCATGGCCGTTTCGGCAGTAAAAACAGTTCCGGCAGGAATCGACGCCGTTGACCGCGACCCGGTCTCCAACCTTCAACCGGCGCACAGCAGGACCCACTTCCACCACTTCGCCGGAGAATTCATGCCCGAGAACGAGTGGAGTGCACCTGCCGGTCCGGGGATGGGGAGATGCCGCTACATAGATAGGGCCATGGCGATATTCGTTATAGTCCGTGTGGCAGATTCCCGCCCGCTTCACCCGCAGGCGGACTTCATCGGCGCCCAATGATCCGGTTTCTGGGAAATTCTCAAACCGTACGTCGTCTCTTCCGTGGTAAACAAGAGCCTTCATCGGTCCCCCACTATTTGCACCGCCGGCCCCGAGAGGCCTGCTTGCGGCAAAGTTGTTTGACGAGAAGCTTTCCACCCCGAGTGAAACAGTGACTATATAACGATGGCGGGAATCAATCCAGTGTACTTTCCCTTACAACCCGGGCGGGCCAAGCGGCAGATGAGAGTGTCAAAAGCGGGGCTACTGGTTCAAGTAAGGACGAGAGGAAACACCTGAGGACCCACAAAGAAAAGCGACGCGCTTTGCCACGGCCGATCCCCCATCCGTCCCGAGCAGGCCCATCATAAGGGGTTCAATCACGCCGACGAGTTCCAAAGGCGTGTGCGATTCGGTCTTAACCCTTCCCAGAAATTTCTTGGCGGCTTGCGAACCAAGATAGATTTTCAATTCGGCATGCACATCCCCCAGAAGATCGTCCGGGAGTTCAAACCAATAGTCGCGGCTCTGCGAATTGTTCCCTCCCGCAAGACGATTGTGGATGGCGTCCTGCAGCTGAAACATGCCGATTTCGACGCGGCTTCCTCCGGCATCGAGTCCAGTCGTCATCTCCTCGAAGGCCCGAATGTCCATTTCAAATGAAGCAAGGGTGCTTTGGCAAGACGCGCAGCGCTTCAGATGGTTCCCGACCCGACTCAACTGCCGCGGCGGCAACTCACCATCCCGATAAGCCAGAAGGTTGGCCTCCTCGGGATGGAACTTGAGTTTCGATGAAAACCAGGCAAAACGCATCATAACCCTCTACGCCACTAAACATCCTGCTGATTTCGGGAACGCAAAGTTCGGATCTTCTTAAAGGCGCGGGCAAGTATGGCGCCCACCGTACAGGATTCAATGCCCAGAATCTTCCCAATTTCGCGATATTTGAACCCTTCGAACCGCAACTGCAGACATTCCAACTCACGAGGGGCGAGAAGAGCGGAAACCTGGCTTATCGTTTCCAGCCGGTCAAATTCCTGCTCCAGATGATAGCGGTCATCCGGCAAGGCTTCTGCGTTCGCCAGATCAACCCGGCTCCCCGTCCGGTTCGCACGCAATTGATCGATCGCATAGTTTCGCGCGACCCGGTAAATCCATGACTGACCCATCGGAGCGGGCTCTTTCTTCAGCCGGCACTCGTAGTAGCGAAGAAAGGCTTCTTGCACAACCTCCTGCGCGAGATCCGGCTCCTTCACAATACACAGGATGTATCGAAGCAAGCCCTTAGCCAATCGGCGATAGAGATCGAGGACTTCTCTCCGGACACGGCCCTCCGGAGTCAATTGGTTGTCGGTGAAGTCCGCATCTGCATCCCCTAGCCTTATCTGCGGCGTCAGCAAGCAGCAACCTCTCTTGGAAGCATAAAGACTGCATTTATGTTAGCACGGAATGCAAATCGCATGCGGCTTTCAGGCTTCTGAAGCTGCGTTATCCCTGACGAACTGCAGCCGCCGACGCGTTTAGAAGCTGCATACTGGTGGCAGCGCCCCCCACAAAGAAGTCGGGCAAGAAATCAATTTACTAGGCGTGCAAATAAAAAGGGGGGTCGGCTCGTCTTTAATATATAGAGGCAATCGTGGGCCGCCCTGGGCCGCGAAGGTGTAGTGTCGAATCAGCTCATACAAAAGCTGGACACCTAGGTATGCACATACTCTATAATATTATTATAGAGATTATATTAGTTATCACTTATTACTTTAATAGTTTCCTTTGGCATACGGCGTGCTCTTCCTAAGTCTTTACTTTGCGTAACCCTCGGCAATTCGCCTTAAGTGTCACTGTTCGCTTACAAAAGGAGACCCGGCGAGATAACAGTCGTGAACAATGAACCCCAGTCCGCTGTCTTCCACCTCAGCTTGACAAGTCAATGGGGTCCCCAAATGTGGATCCCGCCAACGTTCCTCACCTTGGGTTCAACGCTAGGGTGGCGGAAATGAGCGCGTCGCACCGCTAGAATCCTGGCGCTAAAGGAGAAAACATCGGGTTTCAAATGTGTTTTGACTCCGAATCAGTGAAACAACTATGAGGATTTTCTTCAAATTTATTATCACCGTGTTGGGCGTTGGGCTGATCGCTTATGTTCTGACTTTTGGCGCGCGGCTTGCTGCCCTACCGTTAGAGACCCATGCGATGAACTTTGACGGGGCTATCGGCATGGCGAGTTCGCTCTTGATTACTGTCGGGGTAGTCCTTGGCTTGAGGCAACTCTGGGCGCAGGGAAATCCCCATCGGCGACGGGGATCGGAGCCTCGTCCGGAGTCAAGATGGTCTACCCATCCCTTTGGCAAGTAGCACGTCTATGACTTCGCGCTTCACACTGCGAAGCAACATTTGAGAAGGCAACGTATAGGGGCTTGGCATCCTTACGTTCAAAGGTTGCCCTCAGCGAAGATCAAGTTTGGAGAACAGGAAGGCTTCACGACAAAAGGATGAGAATGGAAATCGTTCGCGCTGCGGTGCTGGGAGGATATGGGTTTTCCTTACTCCTCGTATTGATTGTCATAACGGCATTGATCCACGAGGCAGGCCACGCGATTGCCTGGACCTTGGTGGGCGCGCGTGTTCGCGAGGTTGGTTACGCCAGGCCGCACCAAGCTGCATTGCGGGTTAAGGTCGGAGAATTTACGATCGCGTTCAACCCATTTACGACAGTCGCTTATACGCTTATCGAACATGGCAGCGAACGAACCCAACGCATGTCCAAGCTTCAAAAAGTCTTTGTACACGGAGCCGGCATCGGGGCAAACATCCTTGCGGCTGCTGTCGGGCTGGCGTTCAGGAGCCCCTTCATGCACCTCTTTGCGGTGTCCTGCGCCATGCTGGCATTCCAAAACATGCTCTTCGAAGATGGCAAAAGGATCTTTGCAGCCCTTTCGGGGTCGCAAATCCCTGTCGGCCACTTCGCTGCGGAACCTGCGCATAAATATTCCAATTCCGGAGGACCACTGCCCTGCCGGCAAACTGCGACTGCCTTGGTTGGGGTGTTGTGCAGAAAAGAGTCTCCGGGCGAGGCGGCGGAATATCCCCGGGAATTTCGCCGCCCAGGCATTGAACACTCTAGGGGTGGAAGGCTTGTCCCCAGGCCCTTGGGCATCATACGAGGGGATGCGATGGCCCAAACGGCGGGCACAACGGGGGAATAGTGAGATTCGTAGATAATGAAGAGGCTGCCACAAGCCTCACCGGCCTGGGGAAATCGCGAAGAGCTTGAATCCATGGCTCACCGCAACACTTCAAACAGCAGCTAGCTTTTGGACCAGCATTGCATGACGGAGGAGAATTGAATGTCGTTAGTTTTGCCTTTCTCTATTCTAGTTCTTTCGACTGCCCTGTTTTTCTTTTACATTCATTCGGTTTGCGCCAGGGTGCTACGCCGCGAGTTTGGCCAGCCGTATTGCGAGGATATTAATAAGGCGATTCAGCTGGAGTACCCGCACGTCCGCGACGAGTTTGCTTCCGGCACTTCGTTCGATTACTCACACGTGCGTACCGCTCTGAAATGCGATTTTGAGGTCTTGAAATTCTTGCTGAAGAATGGCGATCGCACACCATTGAGGTTGTCGCGGCACGAAAAGATTCTATTTCTTTATTTCCGCTTTCTGCTCTTCTACCTATCCATTCGTCACGACCTAAAGCTTCAAGAAAGGGATGTGATTTTGAAGCTGGCGGCAGTCCTACAATATTTGGCAAATTCCTTTGGAGAAAGCCTCAGCTTGGTTTCCGGCGCTAACGCCTTCCCCACCCTTACATCCTGAAGACACCTATTCTTGGGGGCTCTAGTCACCTTGCCTTGTCAGTGGGCGGCCTTATTCACCATTCAGAGCGCAACAAAACCTGCTCAAGGTTTTTCAAGGCCCACGTCTTATTGCGAGTTTGAAAAGTCTCAGAATGAAATGGGATTGGTAGCGCTACCGGGAATCGAACCCGGGTTTTCAGATTGAGAATCTGACGTCCTAACCCCTAGACGATAGCGCCATGGAGCCTGTATTGCTTTTCTAGCATCGAGCTTCAAACGATGTCAAGCCAGCGGGCCCAACCCAAGGCGGCCGCCACGATTGTGCGAAACGGCGCCATGGAGGCAGCGACTGACAGGCACAACGCAAATCAGTACTTGGTTGACGAGGAGAAATTAAATCCCTCAACCTTCATCGCAGGAACCACCATTTCAAATGATTCTTCTCCCGCGGTGCGTTGAGGCGGGCCCATCATTTGCACCTGCTTCAGCATCTCAATTACACTCTGGTTGAACCGCAGATTTCTGACGCCGTGCCGCACCTCGCCGTCTTCAATCCAGAACGTGCCGTCGCGAGTCATTCCCGTCAGGATCTTTTGATACGGATCAACCTCCCGGATATACCACAGGCGCGTGACCAGCAAGCCACGCGGGGTGGACCGAACCATCTCCTCAAGACTTGTACGACCTCCGTCCATGACAATATTCATGGGGGCCTCACCGTACTCATTGGGAAGCTGGAAGCCGTGGCCGGTGGGCTCTTTGCCCACCTTCCGCGCCGTGGCTCGGGCATAGACCAGATTCTTCACCGCGCCCTTTTCCACCAGGCTCACACGTTGGCGCGGGACGCCTTCCCCGTCGAAGGGCGCACCCGCTTGCAGTGGATGATAAACATCGTCGCGCACGCTCACATTATCCCCGAAGAGCTTTTCTCCCATCCGGCCTGTCAAGCAGCTGCGGCTTTCATGGACCGCCAAGCCGCCAAAGTCGAAGAAAAGGAAACCCAGCAGATCGAGCACGGCAGCCGGCTCAAGAATCACGGAATACTTACCGGGCTCAACGTCCCTGGGCTCACAGCTATCCAGGGCCTTGCGCGCCGCGCGGTCCGCCAAAACCTCCGGCTCAAGGTCGAGGAACGATGTTGACGTTTTCTTGGCCCAGCCTGAACTTCCCTCTCGCAACATGGTGATGGAGAATTCCGATCCCGACTCCTCGTGGTGCGCCTCGAGCCCGCGTGAGTTGAACAGCGCCGTAACGTACGCACCGCTCGAGTAAACTCCCGCAGCCGTCAGTCCGTCAGACTCCGCGCGCTCGATTGCCTGCCGAACCGTTTCCGCACGCGCCTGCGGGCTCAACTCCGCAGTTTCGCTGCAAAATCGGTCCACAGCCCGGTACATTTGGGGCCCAGGCATGTTCAGAAGCTCTGGATTAGGAGGCGCCAGCCGGGCGAGCGCCAGCGCCGCCTCACAGACTTGGCGAATAGAATCCTCGTCGAGTTTATTCGTAGTAGCCCGCGCAGTTCGCTGCTTGGAGACCGCGCGAACGGAAAGAGAAACGCCCTCTTCCGCAACGTTCTGGTGGATGCAGTTGTTGGCAAAACGGGTCAGGGCGTGCGAAGAGAACGTGATATGAGCTTCCGTCTCGTCGGACGTCGAGTATTTGAGGACCTTGTTGAAGATCTCCTTAGCGCGCTTACGGGTCAATATCATATTTGGAAAACCACCCAAAGATCTGGATCAAATTGTTTAACGTTCGCCACTTTCTTCACGGCCCGTCTGGGCTTACTTTGAATACGCCACGCCCACTTGCACTTTCCGGAAGCGCGCCGGAGCGGCTCCATGTCCCGTTCCCATGGTTTGCATAGGCTGGCCTTTCCCGCAATTGGGCGTGCCCCACAGAACCCATTCCTCCGGGCCGCAGACGGCGTCACAGGAGTTCCAGAACTCTGTGGTGATCCCTCCATAGCTGGGGTTCTTCAGCATGCGGACCTTCTTGCCACCCTTGATCTCCCACCCGATTTCCGTGCCGAACTGGAAATTGTAGCGACGGTCATCGATGGACCAACTGCGGTTCGTTTCCATGTAAATTCCGTCTTCCGTGTCCGCGATCAAATCTTCAAGGGAACCCGTGCCCGGAAGCAGGCTGACGTTGGTCATGCGAATCAGCGGGATGCGATTCCAACCTTCCGCCCTCATCGAGCCGCCGGACCGGTTCTGGCCAATGGCTGCGGCCGTTTCACGCGAGGTCAGGTAACCAACAAACAAACCGTCTTTGATAATGGGAACGCACTGCGCCGGGACACCCTCGTCATCGTAAGCAAAAGTTCCCAGGCCGGGCCCGTGGGCAGGCGTAGCATCAGCGACCACGTTGACGATCCCCGAACCATATTGCAAAGAATTCAGCTTATCCAGGGTCAAGAAACTCATGCCGGCAAAGTTCGCTTCCGTCCCCAGAACCCGGTCGAGCTCGATGGGATGGCCAATCGATTCATGGATCTGCAAACCAACTTGCGAACCACCCAGGATAACATCGCACTCTCCTGCCGGACACTGATCGCAGGCATGCAATGCCACCGCTTCCTCTGCCACCTGAGCAGCGTGCCCCAGCAGGTCCATCTCTTCGATCAGCTCGTAGCCCCGCGTTTGATACTGCCCTCCAAACGAGTTCGGATAGGAGCGGCGCTGAATCTCATCCCCGGCAAATGAAGTGGCGATGAGCCCAGCCCCGGTCTGCGTTTTAACCTGCCGGATCTCCGATCCCAGCGTCGAGAGGAAGAGCTGATCGATCCGCGTGAAGTCCATTCCCACTTCAGCAAGAGTAACGCCTTGAACCTTCCGCAGTTCTGAGTCAACCCTCAGCATCAGGTCCAGGCAGCTCGATACAGAAACAGCAAAGGGGTCGAGGCGGCAGGGAGCCTCCCATTGACCCACGACTCTTTCTTCCGGAGCCAGCACGACGTCCTGCTTTTTCACCAGAGCGCTGGCCTTCGCAATCTCCACCGCCCGGGCTGTAGTGGCGTCAATGCTGCCGCTCGAAAGGTCATCGGTGGAAGCGAATCCCCAGGCTCCATCGGCAATGACGCGCACGCCAAGCCCCAGGGATTGCGATTCCCGGACCTGTGCCGTCTCGCCATTCTTGGTGGACAAATAACGCTGCCGAATATCGATCACGCGAACATCGGCGTAGGTGGCCCCTCGGGCCGCCGCCGTGTCGAGTGCGCGTTTGCCAAACTGTTTCATCGCGGAGGCCTGCTTCCCAGAAGGATTTGACAACCCTTCCGCCTGACACTGGGAACGAACTTTTCTGAGGTCAAATCGTGTGCCGTAAGAGGAGTCAATGCTAAGTTCATCCTGGGCGGGAAAACAGGAGCCAGATCCCACGTCATGGTTGCTGAGCGGAAGTGGCTCCCAAAGTTTCTTTGAGCGAACGTTTCCCGATGCGGGTTGCTATGTTCCTTCTGACCAGGAAGCCAAGTAAATTCTCTGCTCTTCCGTCAAAGTATCAATGCCGATCCCCATTGACTTGAGCTTCAGTTTTGCGACCGATTCGTCGATGTCCGTGGGAACAGCATAAACCTTCGGTTCAAGACTCTTGTGGTTCTTGACCAGATGCTCGACCGAAAGGGCCTGATTGGCAAAGCTCATATCCATGACCACCGCAGGATGTCCTTCCGCCGCGGCAAGGTTAATCAGCCGTCCTTCGCCCAGCAGATAGAGCTTGCGGCCGTCGGCCATGGTGTATTCGTCCACATACTCCCGGACATGGCGTTTGGACTTTCCGAGCTTTTCGAGAGCTGGAATATCGATCTCCACGTTAAAGTGGCCGGAATTGGCGATTACTGCACCGCTCTTCATGGCCGCGAAGTGTTCAGCCCTCAAAACGTTCTTATCGCCAGTCAGAGTGACAAAGACTTCGCCGATTTTTGCAGCTTCCTCCATGGGCATAACCCGGAGGCCGTCCATGGTGGCCTCCAGCCCGCGCGTGGGGTTCACTTCCGTGACGATCACGTCGGCGCCCAGGCCGCGAGCCCGCATGGCAAAACCCCGCCCGCACCATCCATAGCCGGCAACAACAACTTTCAGGCCCGCGAACAGCAGGTTCGTCGCCCGAATGATGCCGTCAATGGTAGATTGTCCAGTACCGTAGCGGTTGTCGAAAAGGTGTTTGGTGTCCGCGTCATTGACCGCGATGATGGGGTATTTCAACACACCGTCATTCGCCATGCTTCGAAGGCGAATGACGCCGGTGGTCGTTTCCTCAGTGCCGCCCAGAATATCGCCCACCAAGTGCTTTCCCTTGGTCAGGATCGTCGTGACCAAGTCCGCTCCGTCATCCATGGTGATTTGCGGTTTGTGATCGAGCGCCGAGAGAATGTGCGAATAATAGGTTTCGTTATCCTCGCCTTTAATGGCAAAGCAAGGGATTTGATAGTCCTTCACCAGAGAGGCGGCCACATCATCCTGCGTGCTGAGAGGGTTTGAAGCGCAAACAACCACGTCGGCGCCTCCGTCGCGGAGAGTGATCGCGAGGTTGGCGGTCTCCGTTGTGACGTGCAGGCATGCAGCGATTCTGACCCCTGCGAGCGGCTTCTCTTTCGCAAACCGCTTCTGGATCAGTTGCAGAACGGGCATCCATTGACCGGCCCATTCAATGCGGTCCTTCCCCTTGGCAGCGAGACCGAGATCTTTGACATCATGTGCGCTCTTCTGGGTTGCAGGCATTATAAACCACCTTCCTTCCGTAAAATGTCAGCCTTGTCTGTCCGTTCCCAAGTGAATCCGGGCTCGACCCTTCCAAAATGGCCATACGCTGCCGTCTTTTGGTAGACCGGATGGAGCAGGTCAAGCGTCTCGATGATTTTCCGAGGGGAAAGCTGGAAGTGCTTGCGGACGAGTTCGACTAGCTTGCCGTTCGGTAATTTTCCGGTCCCGAAAGTATCAACCATCACGGAAACTGGCTCCGCCACGCCGATGGCATAGGCTAATTGGACCTCCGCGTGAGTCGCCAAGCCGGCGGCAACAATATTCTTGGCAATGTACCGGGCCATATAGGTCGCTGACCGGTCCACCTTTGTGGGATCCTTGCCGGAAAAAGCTCCTCCGCCGTGCCGCGCCCAGCCCCCGTAAGTATCCACAATGATCTTCCGGCCCGTCAGGCCCGAATCACCCACGGGACCGCCGGTAACAAAGCGCCCCGTCGGGTTAATGTGAAACTTGGTCTTTTCGTCCATCATGGCGGCTGGAATCACCGGCTTGATCACGCACTCGATGATCCCTTCGTGAAGCGTCTCATTCGAAACCTGGGCCGTATGTTGCGTGGAAACCACCACGGCGTCCACACGCACAGGTTTCAGTTCGTCATACTCAACCGTCACCTGCGACTTTCCGTCCGGGCGTACAAAATCCAGAATATTCTTCTTGCGAACCTCCGCCAGACGCAGGCAAAGCTTGTGAGCCAGCGTGATGGGGAGAGGCATCAATTCTTCAGTGTCGTTGCAGGCGTAACCGAACATCAATCCCTGGTCGCCGGCGCCGCCCGTGGAAACCCCCATGTCGATATCCGGGCTTTGGCGGGTCAAATTCACATGGAGCTTGCATTCGTCGGCCGTAAACCCGCCGTCCGGATCGGTGTAGCCGATGGAGCGGACCGTTTGCCGCACCAACCGTTCAATGTCAAGCTTGGCAGTGGTGGTGATTTCGCCCATGACATAAACGTCCTGATCCTTGGCCATGGACTCGCAAGCCACTCGGCCGTTCGGATCTTCGGCGAGCACTGCATCCAGGACGGCATCGGAGATTTGGTCGCAGACCTTGTCGGGATGCCCTTCCGTCACCGACTCGGAAGTGAATAAGTAGTGATGATCAAGCCCAGCCACGCGGGCCTCCTTCCTCAAGGCGTAAAATGCCGTTCCAAGTACAAACTTTGAAGGCTAGCATAGCGGCTTCGAAGCCGTCAACCATTTCACGGCGCTCCGCTCTCGCCAACCAGCGAATTGAGCGTCTTGCGAGCTCAGCAGCACCATGAGCGGGTCCAACGGCGAGCAAACACCGCCTAGCCTTCCCTTCTCTCCCCAATATGAACTATCCCGCCTTCGTCAGAGCGCGGCGCGACTGGAGGTATGCCTGGATAAAAGGATCAATGTCACCATCCAGAACACGGTCAGCGTCGCCGATCTCGAACTTGGTTCGGTGGTCCTTGACCATCCGGTAAGGATGAAGGACGTAAGAGCGAATCTGATTGCCAAAGGCAATCTCACCCTTGGAGTCTTCTAGTTTTTGCGCCGCTTCGCGGCGCTTCTGAAGCTCCAAGGCATAGAGCCGGGAGCGCAAGAACTTCATGGCCATTTCCCGGTTACGGTGCTGCGAACGCTCGTTCTGGCACTGCGCCACTGTCCCGGTCGGGATGTGCGTGATGCGAACGGCGGAATCGGTGGTATTGACGTGCTGGCCGCCGGCTCCCGTTGATCGGTAAGTATCAACCCTCAAGTCTTCAGGCTTGATTTCGAAATTGATGGTTTCGTCGATTTCCGGACTGACAAAGACAGAAGCAAAGGAAGTGTGCCGCCGCGCCGCCTGATCGAAAGGCGAAATGCGAACCAGCCGGTGCACTCCGCTTTCCGCGCTCAACAAGCCATAGGCGTACTCACCCGTCACGGTGAACGTCGCCGACTTGAGACCCGCTTCCTCTCCAGCCTGATAATCATTCAGGGTGAACTTAAAGTCGTGGCGCTCCGCCCACCGCCGGTACATGCGCAGGAGCATCTCGGCCCAGTCCTGGGATTCCGTCCCGCCAGCCCCGGGATGAACGGTGACAATGGCGTTCAGGCGGTCATTCTCGTTCGGAAGGAGCGTGGTGGTTTCCAGGTGCTCGACTTCGGCTCGCAATGTATCGAGCTCGGAGCGGATCTCCGCGGAGACGTCTTCGCCTTCTCCTGCCAGTTCAAAGTAGGCTTCAAGGTCGGCAAGTTTGGAGGCAAGCTTTTCGTCTGTTTCGAGATTGCCTTCCAGGCGTTTGCGCTCCGTGAGGATTACCTGAGAGGCCTGCTGGTCTCCCCAAAACTCCGGGCGCGCGATCTGCTTCTCTATAGCCTCAAGTTCGCGGCGCAGCTTTGGAGCGTCAAAGAAAACTCCGGACTTCTTGAATACGCTGCCGCAAATCGTCGAAATCTCTTGTTAGTTCTTCAATCACAATAACTCCTCCAGCTCACCGTGCAAAAAGTCAGGATGTTAGCGTACGCCGTACCGACACCCCCAGGCCCAGGATCATTCCCAGGGCAATAACAACGCAGGCCCAGGCAAAAACGTCGCCGTGCCGGGTATAGAAAGTTTCCTCAGTCAGATACCGAAACCTTCCAGTCAGGATCTTCTCCTGGTGTCGCGGGATCGTCTGCTGCACCCGGCCGTAAGGGTCAACAATCGCGGTGATCCCGTTGTTCGTCGCCCGCAGCAGGTAGCGACGATTCTCAATGGCCCGGAAGCGCGCCATCTCAAAGTGCTGATAGGGAGCGGCCGAGTTGCCAAACCAACCATCGTCCGAGATATTAACCAGGACTCCGGCCCCTGCGGCGGCTATCTTCCGGACCAGCTGGGGAAAGATCGCCTCATAGCAGATGAAGACCCCGATGCCCCCTTCGGGGGTGTTGGCGATCCGAACGCGCTTGCCGGGAATAAAATCACCCACCTGCGCGGTAATTTTTCCGATCTTTCCCGGAAACGCCCACCACGGAACATATTCGCCAAAGGGCACTAGGTGAATTTTATCATATTGAAGGATTTCTTGGCCTTCCGGAGACAGGACCACGGCAGAGTTCTTCGGCTGCGATGTTCCCTGCCCCGCAAAGGTGACCGTCCCGATGATGGCGTAAGCATGGGAATCCTTTGCCATGTTAACCATCGCACCCTGGAATACAGGGTCCCGGTTGAAATAGAAAGGAGCCGGCTCTTCGGGCCAAATCAGCAGAGGGGGATTGTCGGCCTTTGCCGCCGGCGCCCCAGCCGCTACAACGCTCCGTGCAGCCAAATCTTCAAGTGGGATGGGATTAAGCCAGGGAACCCAGTTCTTCAAGCCGGAAGCTGCAAGAGGAATATTGGGCTGAACCAGCAAGGCCACATCCGGCCCAGTTTGTTTGGCCGGCGGCGGAAGAAGCAAAGCGTTTCCTGCCATCAGAGCTGCCACCCACACCAAGAAGGCAACCCACGCCGATCTTCGGCGTGGGTTCAGCAGGACCCACGCCAGTGAGGCGCTTGTGGCCACGGCAAGAAATGAAAGTCCGTAAACCGCCGTCACTGAAGCGATTTGCTCCAGCCCGCGCGGCCGAACCGCATAACCCAAAAGGTTCCACGGGAAGCCTGTGACGAGGTACGTCCGGGCCAATTCCAGGCCAACCCATAGGAAGGGAGCAAGATGCAGAGCCCATCCCGCGGAACGGTTAGCGAGGAGAACTTCAAAGTAGCCAAAGGCACCATAGAACACTGAGAACACGGCGACGAAGAGCACAAGCACGCCCACTCCGACCGCCGCGCTCAGGCCGCCATAATGCTGCATGACGCCGACAAACCAGTAGCAACTCCCGGTTAGGAAGACCGCCCCCGAGACATATCCAAGCCAGAAACCCTGCGCACCGCGCCTTTCTGAACTAAGCGCAGCCAGCAGAGGAAGGCAGGCTACCCAAACCAGGGCAGACCAGTTGACCAGCGGAAAGCAGACGCACAAAAGCACGCCGCTCAAGCCGCTGGCGCAATAACGAATGAAAGGCTTTTCAAACCAGCCTGAAGGGGATGAATTGAAAGAGGTCATTCCGGCATTCAGTGACGCTGCCCCTAGGGCGACAAGATTGCGGCTCAGACAGGAGCCCGTGCTTTGACCGCAACATCAGCAAGCCGTCCAGGAGAGGAAACAACTTCAGTGCACCACAAAAGGCTTAAAGCCTTCCTTTTCCAACCTATGCTCGGCTCGTTCGGCCTCAGCCCGCGTGGAGAACGGACCCACTTGCACCCGATAAAGGTTATCCCGCCCATGAGACTGTTTGGGAGGCACCAGGAAAACATGATACTTCCGGGCCTCCAGGAGCTTGATCAGCGTAATCGCATCGGCTTTGCTTCTGGAAGCCATCACTTGTACCGCAAAGTGCTCCCTTCGATTATTCGCAGCGGCAACCTTCGAGCGAACTTCCTTCCGAGAAGAGCTTTTGTGCGCCTCGCGGGATCGCTTGGCGGACGTGGCCGCCGCTCCCCGAGCCTTATGCGTTGCCGGCGCGGCATGCTCCGTTGGAGGGGAAGATTGGGAAGACGGCTCTTGGGGATGCGCCAGCGGACTGGGCGCTACAGGCTCAGGGGTTATCGTTTCCTCGGACAGCTGGGAAGAAGCTCCCGGCGGCGGGTTCACAGTGGGAGGAATATTGCCGCTCGGCGTTACGTTCTCCGTGGTGGTGGCGGAAGCGCTGGCAGGCTGATGGTTATATCCCACCACAAAACCCAATGAAAAAAAGACCGCGCAAACCGCGACAGCCCCGAGAAAAATCAGGACTAACTGCCATGCTGAGAACCCCTTGTCCTCATGAAATCGTTGCATATGCTTAATCACTTCTCCCTTTGGGCCGGCCGCATTCACGACGAACTGGCACTAGGTTCCTTCTGAGAGCCCACATCGCCCGCTGGCTTGCCGCCGGACTTCTGCATCAGAAGCGATAGCAACTCCACGGGGATTGGAAACACGATCGTCGTATTCTTCTCCGTTCCCAATTCTGCCAGAGTTTGGAGATAACGCAAAGTAATGGTGACCGGCTCGACCGCCAAAATCTTCGCGGCGTCCGACAGTTTTTGTGACGCCTGGAATTCACCATCCGCGTTGATAATCTTCGCCCTCCGGTCACGCTCGGCCTCAGCCTGACGAGCGATAGCTCTCTGCATATCCTGAGGGATATCCACTTGTTTTACCTGAACCTGGGTCACCTTGATTCCCCAGGGCTCAGTCTGCTCGTCAATAATGGTTTGCAGCCTCTGGTTCAGTTTCTCCCGCTGCGAAAGCAGGTCGTCCAACTCAACTTCGCCCAGCACGGCACGCAGAGTGGTGGCCGCGAGTTGCTCGATCGAAAAGCGAAAGTTCCTAAGCTCGACGACCGCCTTCTGGGCGTTGATAATCCGGTAGAAGAGGACCGCATTGACCTTGACCGAGATATTGTCGCGGGTAATGATGTCCTGGGGAGGAACATCCCAGGTTTCAATCTGGAGTGAAATCTTCACGATCTTATCGATGGGCCACCAGATCCAGATCAGCCCGGGCCCTTTGTCCGGTTTCTGGACTCGCCCCAGGCGGAATATCACCGCGCGTTCATATTCCCGCAGCACATTCAGGCAGGCAACGGCATAAAAGAACAGAATCACCCCGATCACGAGGAAATTCATCGTTGACTCCTTTCAACTTCAGGGGGGTTATCCAAAACTCACAGCCTATCAACAGGAACAATCAAGCCCAATTTCATATGGCTTGCGAAGGCTTTTTGCAAAGCACTCCAGCCATCAGTCTAACGGGATTCGTCCACAGGCTCAACAAGCAAAGTAAGCCCTTCGATCTTAAGCACCCTCACACTCTTCCCGGCAGGGACGTTCTGTTCAGCGCGCGCCTCCCACAGTTCGCCGTGGACAAAAACCTTGCCGCGCGGTTCAAGGTCCGTGCGCGTAATGCCAATCGAATTGATCAGTCCTTCTTCTCCGGTAACGGCCTTCCTCTTTTTGGCAGCCCACGCAAAGCGCACCAGAAGCACCGAAATCACCGCCAGGGGTAGGGTTACTGCAAGTG
>JBJKQF010000055.1:0-10662 GCA_046705545.1 Terriglobia bacterium | reverse complement strand
CGTCGCGTGCGAGGCATGGCTCCCTGGCCGGGCGCTCACACAACGTTCCGCGGCAAGAACCTCCACGTCTGGCACGCGGAAGCCATTCCAAATTCCGGCGGCGCGCCGCTTGCTCCGGGCGTGATTTCTATCGAGAGCGGCCGGCTGGACGTGGGCGCGGGTGAAGGCACGAGGCTGGTGCTGGAAGAAATCCAACTCGAGGGGCGGAAGCGCCTTGGCGCGCGTGAGTTCATGAACGGCGCGCGGGTCGAGGCCGGCGAAACCCTTGGTCCTTGAGGTAAGACGCCGTGCCGCAAGTTTCTCCCGCCCGCAAGATCGCCTTCGAAATCCTCGTTCAAATTGACGCGGGCCGCGCCTTTGCGGCGGACTTGCTAGATTCTCCAAAAGCCTCTGCGTTGAGTGAAGTCGATCGCGCGCTGGCCACTGAAATCGTGATGGGGGTCCTACGGTGGCGCGGTGAAATTGACTTTCAGTTGGAGCGGATTTCCTCAAAGCGCATCGCCTCCTTTGACTCTGAAGTTGCCACGACCCTGCGGATGGGTTTTTATCAGATCGCTTTCCTTGAAAAGATTCCCAAGTCAGCCGCCGTGAACGAGTCGGTGGAATTGACCAAGCGAGCCCGCAAGAGTTCGGCCGCAGGCTTGGTCAACGCCGTCCTGCGCAAGTGCGAACCTTCCGTGGCCCGAGCTGAGCACCGCGATCCTGGCTCCTTAAGCGAAGCAGGTATGGAGAGGTTTAAGCGGGCGATTCCTCGCTGGCTGCTGCTGCGGTGGGAAAACAATTACGGAAGTGAGGCCGCTGCGTCCTTGGCGCGTGCAAGCGTTCAGGTTCCTTTGACGACCCTTCGCCGGACCTCGCTGAGTCCGCCTGACGATGTGATTCGGGAAAGACTTGTAGAGAGGGGCGTCAAAGTTCGGGAGGCTAGTTTCGCTGCGGGCTCGCTGGCCGTCGAGCAAGGCAAGGGAGTGAATTTTGATTTCGCCCGGGAGCTGGGGGTGGCGATTCAGGACGAAGCTTCGCAACTGGTGCTGGCGCTTCTCGCGGTCCGGCCGGGGATGCGCGTGCTCGACCTTTGCGCGGCGCCCGGCATGAAGACCAGCCTCTTGGCCGACGCCTTGGGAGACGGTTTGATCGTTGCCTGCGATGCGAGCGGCACGCGGCTGCGTACCATGCGGAAAATGGTGCCAGGTCTGACTGCGAACCTGAAGTCGATCCAAATTCTCCAACTCGACGCTGCGCGTGAACTACCCTTCGGTCAGAAATTCGACCGCATTCTGGTGGACGCTCCGTGCTCAGGAACAGGCACGCTGGGAAGAAATCCGGAAATCAAGTGGCGGCTCAAGCCGGAGGACTTGGAAAGGCTTTCCGAGCTTCAATCCACAATTCTTGGCAACGCGCTTGGCACGCTGGCCCCGCGCGGCCGCTTGGTCTATGCCACCTGCTCGCTGGAACCGGAGGAGAATGAGCGGGTGGTTGAAGACGTCCTGCCGAAGTTTCCGGGCTGCCGCTTGATTGGGCGCGCGGCGCTTGCCGAAGAATTTCCCCGGCTCGGCCCTTTGTTCGATTCTCGCGGCTACTTCCACTCGCGCCCTGACCGTGACGGGATGGACGGGTTCTTTGCGGCCGTGATCTCTAAGTGATCGGGCTGTCGCTGGGCTTGCCGGGTTTGCTACCATAGAATCAGGGTCGGCAAGGAGGGCATAATGAGTCTCAAGGGCAAAAAGGTTGCGGTGCTGGTTGCGGACCAGTATCAGGAGTTGGAAGTGTGGTACCCGTTGCTGCGTTTCCGCGAGGACGGCGCGGAGACGGTGACGGTCGGTGCCGAAGCGGGGAAGACCTATCACAGCAAGAAAGGCTACCCGGCGGTCGCTGACCAGTCGATTTTGGACGCGCGCGCGGAAGAGTTTGACGCGGTGGTGATTCCAGGAGGCTGGGCTCCCGATTATCTGCGCCAGGATGAACGGATGGTGAAGTTTGTCCGTGACATGAACTCCGCCGGAAAAGTAGTGGCGGCTATTTGCCACGCGGGCTGGATGCTGGCTTCAGCGGACATCGTGCGCGGAAGAAAAGCCACCTGCTACAAGGCTGTGAAGGACGACGTGATCAACGCCGGTGCCAAGTACGTAGATGAGGAAGTGGCCGTGGACGGCAACTTGATCACTTCAAGAAAGCCCGAGGACCTTCCGGCGTTTTGCCGCGAAATCGCCCGGGCGCTTTCGGGTCAAGCGGCTGCTCACCACGCCGCAAAGTCTTGATGGGACATTGCAAGGGAACGTTTTTATCGGGGCCGTTACCCGGCACGCAGATCGGCAGCAGGAGACGATACCATGAAAGAGTGCACGCATACGGACCAGATTCAAGATGTGAAGCCCAAGACGCGTGGGTGCGAGGAATGCATGAAGATGGGCGACACCTGGGTTCACCTGCGGCTGTGCATGATCTGCGGCCATGTGGGCTGCTGTGATTCTTCCAAGAACAAGCATGCCACAAAGCATTTCCATGCGACGCAGCACCCCATCATGAAGTCGCACGAGCCCGGCGAAGATTGGGGTTGGTGTTTTGTCGACGAGGTGTACATTGACTTTGCCTGACTGGCCGGCGCTTTCTTTCGAAGATTGGGAGGGCACCTGCGACACGCTTCACATGTGGACGCAGATTGTGGGCAAGACGCGCCTGGCGCTTACGCCCCTTGAGAATCACTGGTGGAACGTTCCGCTATACGATACGCCGCGAGGCCTCAATACTTCACCGATTCCTTTTCGCAGCCTGACTTTTGAAGTCGAGTTTGACTTCCTCTCTCACAAGCTCGGCATCCGAACCAGCCAGGGGGAAGAACGCAGCCTGGGACTCTACCCGCGCTCGGTCGCCGACTTTTACGGTGAGTACATGGCGCTCCTTCGCTCGCTCGGAATCGAAGCAAGAATCTGGCGCGTCCCGGTGGAGTTTGACGACACCACTCCGTTTGACGAAGACCAGCACCACGCTTCCTACGATGCCCGGCACGTGGAAAGCTTCCGGTGCATTCTGGTGAATGCCGACCGGATTTTTAAGGATTTCAGGTCGCGCTTCCTGGGAAAGTGCAGCCCCGTGCATTTCTTTTGGGGTTCTTTTGACCTGGCCGTTACCCGCTTTTCCGGCCGCCGCGCTCAGTTGGCAAAGGACGTGGATGCAATTACCCGGGAGGCCTACTCGCATGAGGTGATCAGTTGCGGCTTTTGGCCCGGCGACCGAAGGTTCAAGCACGCCGCGTTTTACTCCTACACGAGTCCGGCTCCCGCTGGAATCGAGAAAGAGGCCGTGCGCCCAGGCGCGGCGCGCTGGGATTCGCAATTGGGAGAGTTCATTTTGGAGTACGACGATGCCCGTGCCGCCGCTTCACCGGGCGAGGCGATTCTGGACTTTTGCCAAAGCACCTACGAAGCCGGAGCAAAGCTTGCCCATTGGGACCGCGGGGCCTTCGAACGCGGAGTCTAGCGCCCCCGGCATACCCTTTTCCCTTGACAATCTAAGAGGCAGTTTGTATCAAAAGGGAGGAGAACTTTTTTTGATGCCGGAGGGCAAACGGTCGAAACGAAAGTAAGATTAGGCCTCGTTAGGCGAGGTTACCACGCAAACACAAGCCACTGCCCGGAAACTCGGAGACGGGCCAACGGGTAGAGCAGGCATTGCCGGATTAAGGCTTTGCCTAAGGTGGCTATCCTCGGGGGAATGAGGAGCGTACGTTGTGTGGAGCTGAAGCTCAGACCAGGAGGTTTCCCGGCCCGCTTGTGCGGGCAGGAAGTTGTGGACAGCCCCGTGGGAGCATCGGCTCACACGGGGTTTTTGCTTTTGGGAGGCCCGTGCGGCCCGCTGATGAAGGACCTGCGGGGCGCGGGGAGAGGTTGCCATGATCTATTTCACTGAACTTCAAAACCTGCCTGCTTACGACGTGAAGGGAGAGTACCTGGGCCGGATCATCGACCTGGGGATTGATCCCAGCCAGAACGCCTTGCGGGTGGCTGCTTATCTAGTGCAGACGCCGGAGAAAAAGCTGCTGGCGATTACTCGCGACCAGATGCAGTCGATTTCCGTCCGCGCCGCGCAGACCACAGCGCCTGCCGAAGAGGTCCGGCGCAACAAACCCGCGGGCGATCTGCTGCGCGTTAAGAACGACGTCCTGGACCAGCAGGTGATCGACGTCAACCATCGCAAGGTGGTGCGTGTTAATGACATTGATCTCGATATCCAGCCCACGAACGGCCACACGGAGCTGCGCATTCTGGCGGTGAACGTGGGCCTCGCGGCAGCGGTGCGGCGGCTTCTCCAGGGAATCACGGCCAAGCACACCAGCCGCAAGATCTCGACTTTTATTCCCTCCAGTACGATACCCTGGGAATTCGTCAACCTGATTGAGCCGGATGCCGCCCGCCGCCTGAAGCTTCGCATTTCCTACGAGCGGCTGGCGCGCCTGCATCCTGCGGACATTGCGGACATCCTGGAAGAACTCAGCCGCGACGAGCAACGTTCGCTGATTGAAGCGCTGGACCATGCGACCGCCGCGAAGGCGATCTCGGAAGTTCCCACTTCCTTGCAGGCCACCTTGTTGCAGAGTATTCCGGCGGAAAAAGCGGCTGACATCATTGATGAAATGCCGCCCGATGAGGCTGCGGACGTTCTCCAGGAGCTTCCTCCGGAAACCTCGGCCAAGTTTTTGGCCGACATGGAAAAAGAGGGAGCCGAAGAGATCAAGGATCTGCTGGGTTTTGAGGAGAACACCGCAGGCGCCATGATGACCACGCATTACGTGGCTTTGGGCCAAGCCTCCACGGTGGAGAGCGTGATCGAGGCGCTAAAAGAATTTGAGGGTGCGGTGGAGTCCGTGCATTCCGTTTATCTGATCAACGCCGAGGAGACGCTGGTGGGTGCGGTACCCTTGGCGCGCATCCTGCTGGCGCCGGCCAGCACGCCGCTCTGGCAGCTTTCCCGCGGCGAGGTGACCAGCGTGCCTACCGATACGGACGCCAAGTCCGTGGTAAGCCTGTTCAGGAAATACAATTTGTTGTCCCTCCCGGTGGTGGATGACAAGGGACATCTGGTGGGTGTGGTGACCGCCGACGATGTTCTCGATCTGGTCGTGAACCATCGCTAGAACTTGAGCACGGACGCTTCCGCTGCGAAGTGTGTTGAGTCGCCGCCAGCGCCAGGGTCGCAGGCTGAAGCGCTCGAGAAGAGTCTGATGTGAGGATTGAGTATTCATGAAGTCCCAGCGCTGGAAAAGATTTCGGACGACGCTGCTGATTTTCCTGGCCGTGGTGGGGCCGGGAATCATTACGGCCAACGTTGATAACGATCCGGGGGGAATCTACACCTATTCGGTGGCCGGGGCGCGATTCGGCTACTCGCTGCTGTGGACGCTGATTCCCGTTACCATCGCCTTGATTGTGGTGCAGGAGATGGTAGCGCGCATGGGCGTGGTGACGGGTAAAGGGCTCGCCGACCTGATCCGGGAAGAATACGGCTTCCGGATGACTTTTATCCTGATGGCCTTTCTGTTGGTGGCGGACCTGGGCAATACGATCTCCGAATTTGCCGGGTTGGCCTCAGGGATGTCGGTCTTCGGAGCCAGCCGCTATATCATTGTACCGGTCGGAGCGGTGCTGGTCTGGGCGCTGGTGGTCAAAGGCACCTACCAGTTTGTTGAAAAGGTCTTTCTGGTCGCTTGCGTCTTTTACATTGCTTATCCCATTTCCTGCTTTCTGGCTCACCCGGCGTGGGGGGAATCCGTGGTCAGCGTCTTCCGTCCCTCGGTGGAATACGGCCACAGCTACCTCTACATGGTCGTCGGTCTGGTAGGGACCACTATCGCTCCCTGGATGCAGTTCTATCTGCAATCGGCGGTGGTGGAAAAGGGAATCAAGCTCAAGGACTATGTCTACTCGCGCTGGGACGTTATTGTGGGCTGCGTTATTACGGACGCCGTGGCCTTCTTCATCATCGTGGCTTGCGCGGCCACCATCTACTCGAGCGGGCAGCGTGAGATTCATAATGCCGCGGACGCTGCTCTTGCCTTGCGGCCTCTCGCCGGACATGCGGCCACCGCGCTGTTTGCCTTCGGGCTGGTAAACGCCGCGCTGCTTTCCGCCTGCATCCTGCCGCTCGCCACCGCCTATTACGTCTGCGAAGGATTGGGCCTGGAGTCTGGCATCGACAAGCGCGTGGAAGAGGCTCCCACCTTCTACTGGCTCTATACCGGCCTCATCTTCCTGGGAGCGCTGGCGGTGATGATTCTCAGCGAGAACATGCAGGTGCCGATCATTCTTCTCTCCCAGGTGGTCAACGGCATCATGCTGCCTTTTGTGCTGATCTTTATGCTGCGCCTCTCAAACCGCGAGGACTTGATGGGCAAGCATAAGAATACTCGCACCTTCAACGCCGTGGCCTGGGTTACCTGCGTGGGCATGATCGTCCTGACCCTGCTGCTGATCGTCTCGCCCTTCTTCCACCACCATCACGCGGTCTGACCTGGCGGTTCCGCTTGGGGGCGCCTTGCGGGGGCCGGAAATATACCCTGAGAACCGATTGCTCTTGATTCTTGTTTCCCTTATGATCGGCGGTAAGGAATCTCTTCCTGCGTGGGGTGCGCTATGAAGGGGCAAATCAATCGCCGTGGATTCATCCAGGGGTTGGGAGCGGGGACTGCCGGGTTATATCTGGGCGGGCTGAATGCCTTTGCCTCGAACCAGGCGCCGACGGCTCCCGTGGCGGTGGCGCGATGTGCAGAGTACGGGCCCCAAGCGCATGCGGCGCTGGCTGTCATGTTCGATCAACTGGGTGGCCTTGAGCGCCTGGTGAAGGGAAAGTCGGTTGCCGTAAAGCTCAACCTGACAGGCACTTCGAAAAACCGCGTCAACGGACTTCCGTTGGGGATGAGCCATTGGGTGCATCCGGAGATCGTCGGCGGCACAATCCATCTGCTGGGCAAGGCTGGAGCGCGCCGAATCGTTGTGGTGGAGAGCTCGCTGGACGCCTCCCATTCTCTCCTGCAGTTCATGGTGGACGCAGGCTGGAATCCAAGTCACTTCTTGAGCGCCGCTCCCAACGTGGGAGTTGTGGATACCAACTACGCCGGGCCCAACGGCCGCTACGAGCGGCTGCGGGTTCCGGGCGGTGGATTGCTTTTTGCCGCTTATGATGTGAATCCCGCCTATATCAATTGCGATGTGTACGTTTCACTGGCCAAGTTGAAGGAGCACTCCGCGGCGGGCGTAACGCTTTCAATGAAGAATTCATTTGGCATTCCCCCCTGCACCATCTACGGCAAGGGCGCCGGAATCGACCGGCCCGGAACTGTGGTCAAAGGCTCGCGTTTTCTGCTCCACGACGGGAGCCGGCAGCCCGCAAAGCCGGCGCTCACGGAAATCGATCCCCTCTCGCCGCGCGACGCGGCTATCGAGTTCCACGTGTGACCGCCGATCTGGCCGGAGCGCGCCCCATCCATCTGGCCGTCATCGACGGCATTCACACCGTGGCGGGCGGGGAAGGACCGTGGGTGAAGCACTGCCGTCCTGTGCATGCAGGACTGCTGGTGGCCGGAATGAATCCCGTGACCACGGACGCAGTCTCCACGGCGCTGATGGGCTTTGATCCCTTGGCGGCGCGCGGCACTGCTCCCTTTGAAGCCTGCGACAGCACCCTTCAGCTTGCTGAAGAAAAGGGCATCGGCACGCGCGACCTGAAGCGGATTGAAGTGCTCGGCACGCCCATCTCAAAAGCCCGCATTAGCTTCCGCAGTGCGTAACGTCCGTGCGCCATCGATTGCTTCTACGAAGGACCATTCCCCCGCCGCGCCTTCAGTGTGCTACCATTCTCGGCTATGAATGCAAACAGTAATGAGCGCGCCGCGAGACGGTTTGCACGGTTCGCGTGGTTCGTGCTTGCCTACAACCTTCTGGTGATCTTGTGGGGAGCCGTGGTGCGCGCGACGGGCTCCGGAGCGGGCTGCGGAGACCACTGGCCGCTCTGCGAGGGCCAGGTGATTCCTCACGCGCAGCAGATTGCCACCGTAATCGAGTTCTCCCACCGCGCCTCGAGTGGAATTGACGTTCTGCTGGTGATGGCGCTTCTCGTTTACGCTTTCCGGCGGTTTGGGCGCGGGCATGCAGTGCGATGGTATGCCGTGGCCACAGGGTTCTTCACGTTGACGGAAGGCTTGGTGGGCGCGGCGCTGGTGCTTTTCGGTGACGTTGGAAAGAACGTCTCCATGGGCCGCGTGGCTATTCTGTCGGTGCATTTGACCAATACGTTTTTGCTGCTGGCATCACTGGCGCTGACCGCCTGGGCGGCGGGAAAGCCTGCGCCGATCGAGTCCCCGCAACAGGATGCGGCAACGGTTTCGGGCTCGGCTAAGGTAACGCTGCTTTATGGCGCAGGGTTGTTGGGGATGCTGGCGATTGCGATTTCCGGCACCATCGCGGCGCTGGCGGATACGCTCTTTCCAGCACAGTCACTCGCGCAAGGGATGAGCTGGGATTTTGCGGCAACTACCAGCCCCATCGTTCACCTGCGAATTCTTCATCCGGTGATTGCTTTGCTCCTGGGCGGTTTTTTGATGGGGCTTGCCGTCCACGCTTTAAGCACGCCCGTTCCGGCCGCGGCCAAGCGCTTGGCGCGATGGCTTTTAGGTTTGGTGGCCTTGCAGCTCTGCTTTGGCGTGGTCAATATTGTTCTGTTGGCCCCGCTCTGGATGCAGGTGCTCCACCTGCTGACGGCGGATTTGATCTGGATTACCTTGGTGTTGCTCTCCGCGGAGATGCTGGGTTGGGAACGATCTCGGGTGGCGATCGGTAAACGAGATCTCGCCCCCGTGGCGTCTCCGGCCGGCGCAACCAGGGTCGAGAACACCTGACGCTCGAATCCCTGACCTCGCTGAACATCATTTCTCAAGCCAAATTTCAAGGCCGGTGGCGCTCTCCTCAATGTCGACGCCGCGAAATTCTGCCTGGGCCAAGAACGCGAGGAAATCATCCTTGTTGTAAGCCCGCTTGAGCAGCATGAAGCGGAAAGTCATTTTAGTGAAGGCCCTGCTCAAAGCGCTCATTCCCATGCCGTCGACGAACTGATCGATTGATTTCCGTGAAGCGTCCCGGCGCAGGTCAATGATCAAGGCCTTGCCACGGGGTTTCAAGACTCGGTGCATCTCTTGAATGGCGCGTAACGGTTCAGAAAAGTTCTTAAAGGCCGCCCGGCACAACAGGAAATCGAAGGTCTCGTTAGAGAAGGGCATGCTCGATGCGTTCCCTTGAAGGAATTCAACGTTAACTTGGGAGGCGCGGGCGTTTGCGCGAGCGATTTCGACAAAAGTCTTGCTGATGTCGATCCCAGTAACCTGATAATCTCCGAGTTTTGCCAACTTGATGGCAAAATATCCCGGACCCGGCGCAACCTCGAGAACATGGCTTCCGGTCAGGATCAGCCCGGCAATGCGCCGCGCGAGCGTGTGAAAGTCGTTCATGGATTTGCGGGTGTTTGCCGCATACCACCTGGCAATAAACCCTTCCATGCCGATGCCCTTATGGGCCTTGGCAGCAGGACTGGCCATAGAAAGATACCTCATTAAATAAGATACTTATAAAATATGGTAAAATGGCTTCTATGTCAAACTCAAAGCCTGCGCGGCTGGAAGAGTCTCTCGTCCAGGAAGTGCGGAAATTCATCGCCGGAGCCATTCTATTTAACGACCAAGTCGCTCAAGAACTCGGTCTTAACAGCACCGACCTTCAGTGCCTGAACATTTTGGAACTCCGAGGGCGTGCCAGGCCGGCGGACCTTGCGCGCGCTTGCTGCTTAACAACCGGCGGCGTAACGGTGATTGTGGATCGTCTTGAAAAGGCGGGCTACGTCAGACGGGAGGCGAACCCGGAGGACCGGCGCAGTTCAATCGTCCGGCTGGTCCCGGCGCGGGCCCGCAGGTTTCGGAAAATTTACCGCGGCAAGGGGCAGTTTCTGCTGCAGATATTGTCCGTTTACAACCGACCGCAACTACGGCTCATTCTGGACTTTTTCCGGAGCGCAAACGGCCATAACCAGGGTTAACTTACCAGCCAAGGCAGCAATCCTACGTGTCTTGAATTCATATAAAGGTGGAAAGCTTGTGTGTCTGACTTTAGGGAGTCAGGCGTAAATGCCGCGCAGCTTTAGGGTGAAAGCCACTCGGTCGATGGCAAGCATGTAGGCGGCGATGCGGTTGTTGACGTTATGCTTTTCACCGTATTGAACCACGGCATGGAAAGCCGCGACCTGGATGTGCTTGAGCCGCTCATTCACCATGCCTTCCGGCCAGAAGTATCCCTGCCGGTCCTGAACCCACTCAAAGTAGGAGACGGTGACCCCGCCGGCATTAGCCAGGATGTCCGGAGCGACGAAGACTCCGCGGTCAAAAAGAATGTCATCCGCAGGAGGGGTGGTGGGGCTGTTGGCTCCCTCCACCAGAATGCGCGCCTGGATGCGGGAGGCGTTCTCGCTGGTGATCACGTTTTCCGTGGCGGCGGGAAGCAGAACGTCGCATTCCTGCTCCAGAATCTCCTGTTTTCCGATGCGCTCCGCTTCCGGAAATCCCTCCAGTGTTTTATGTTTTTTGGTGTAATCGAGTAGGGCGGGAACATCCAGTCCGCCACGGTTCAGGAC
>JBJKQF010000054.1:0-8055 GCA_046705545.1 Terriglobia bacterium | reverse complement strand
AGGCATTCGACCTGGCCACGGTATCCAAGTCAAATGCCGTCTTTGATCCCGAAAAACTCGCCTGGATGAACAGCCAGTACTTGCGCTCGCTGAGTATGGAACGTCTGCTTCCCCTGGCTGAGGCAGAGCTGAAAGCCGCCGGGATCGAACCCGCCGCTTTCGCTTCCCCTGAAAACTTCCAGCAGGCCGTTACCCTGCTGCAAACTCGCGCGCGTTCCCTCAAGGATTTTGCGCAAGGCGGGCGAGCTTTCTTTACCGAAGACTTTGAATATGACGCCGAAGCTTGCAAGAAGTTCTGGAAGGACCCGGCTCTTCAGGAGTTCCTGGGGCAGCTTGCGGAAAAACTCGAAAAATTGGCGGAGTTCGGTTTGACGCAAACCGAGGAATGTTTAAGGCAGCTTGCAGGAGAGAGAGGCGTGAAAGCGGGGCTGCTGATCAACGCGACTCGCGTGGCGCTGACCGGACAGTCCGTGGCCCCCGGACTGTTTGAAGTCATGGCCGTGCTGGGACAGGAAAGGACTGTGCAGAGACTTCGCCGGGCCGCCAGCCACCTAGGCGGCCGCGATTCGAGCCATCCCTAGAGCTGCTCCCATCTCCACCTCAGCTTCTTTTGGCGTCAAGCCTTCTCCAGCTTCTCAATCACCACAATCGCCACCGCCAGCACCGTCGCCGTGATCTCCAAGACACGTTTGATCTTCTTTAGTTTGGACATCGCTTTACTCCCCCAGGGGCAGCCAGACGTCAGCGGGCAAGTTTCCACTTTCCCCTTCTAGCCCTATTATCGACCCTCGGACGCCACGAGGGAAGAGCTCCAACATGCCACAGCATCGCGGCAAGGAAAACCTCTTTTTCCCGGAGCTGCCCGGATTGAAGAACAAGCGATGTCCGATGGTCAGCAAGCATGGGACGTGGCTGTGTCCAAACACCACCACATGAGTATCAGGATTAAAGCTTTCCAGGAACTTGGCGCCCCGTTCGGGGTTCAATCTGGTGAGCAAGCCACCATCCGCCCAATTCTCCAGTTCCTGCTGCGGCACGGGCAACTGATGCTGAATTTCCACTTGCAGGTCTTGAATCCTCACGGTAAGGGAGGGAGGCAAGTTGAGACTTGGCGAGTCCACGTTCCCCTCAACCGCGTGGACCTTGGAGATCAGTCTCAGCTCATCAAGGACATCCTGGGAGCCCACGTCACCGGCGTGCACGACAGCGTCAACCCCAGCCAAAATTTCCGCGAGCTGGGGATCAACGTATCCGTGCGTATCTGAAACGACTCCAATCTTCATTCCGTACTCTCCCCCGCCCATGACATCAACGCTCCGAGCAAAGCGCCAGCGGCAGCGTGCTTCCCTGAACCTATAGAAGCTGAAATCGCCGAACTAATGCCAAATTATTGTTCGTCATGCCGCTGAAAGGATATGAGCCGGCTCGTTCGCCAAGTGGCGACACCAGAGAGCAGGAGCTTTTAGTAGAGGCTTGACACCCTGCTCGCTGCACAGTCAATATGGTGCGTTCAAGTAAGAAGGCAAGAACCTACGGATTGGAACCCTATGCTGCACAAATTTGTATGCCATAACGGCCGTTTCGCCCCCATGGAAGAGGTTCGCCTCTCCCCGGGCCAAGCAGGGCTGCTGAACGGCTGGGCGCTCTTTACGACCCTACGGATTTATGATGGCAAGCCGTTCGGATTCGGCCGCCACTGGAAGCGCCTTGCCACCGACGCGAGCCGGGTCAACCTGCCTCTCGGTTGCAGCCCCGAGTCTGTTCGCCAACAGCTAACGGAATTAATCCGAATCAACCAAGTCCGCGAAGGGTGCGCGCGCGTCTATCTGATCTACAACAAAATCGGCTACTGGGTGAGCGAGGAGCCGATGCCGGACGTAGATTCCCTCCTTTGCACGGCGGATTTGCTGCAACGCAAAGGGTCTGCGCGTCTGGGAGTTCTGGAGAACGCCCGCCAAGCCGCCCATCCGCTTGCCGGCGTCAAAGTAACGTCCTGGCTGCAAAACGTCTGGGCGCTCGATCAAGCCGTGCGTGAAGGCTTCGACGAGGTCATTCTGCTCAACGAGCGCGGCGAAGCGGCCGAGTGCACGGCGGCAAACATTTTTGCCGTGCGCGGAGGCAAAGTGGTGACCCCGCCCCTTTCATCAGGGTGTCTTGCGGGCGTTACCCGGGGAGTGTTGTTGGAAATTGCCGGCGAACTAGCAGTGAACGTCGAGGAAGTTCCGATTACCCTTCAGGATCTGCTCACGGCGGATGAGGTGTTCCTCACTTCCACCACCCGGGAGGTCCAGCCCGTTTCCCACATCCAAACGCAGCCGATCTCGCAGGCGCCCGGCCCCGTCACCCGGCGGCTCGCCGAAGCCTTTTCTCGTTGCGTTGCCGAATCACTGTAACGGTTCCCCGGTGGGCTGCTTCCGCCGCCGGACTTCAAATAGCCCTCAACGCTCAAACACCAAGAAGTACTGGTATTCGAGGAAGCCAAACTCCTTGACCAAGTGAAAACCGGCGACTTCCGCTTCCTTGATCATTTCCGGCTTGGCGATCTTCATGTGCTCGGGCGGGCCCAGCGGCAGCTTCCGCTTGTAGAAATCGATGTTCACCAGTTGCCCGCCGGGCTTCAGGGCGTGCATTAGCAGCGGGAAATACTGCTCCCGGTTGGATATATGGTGAAGCGTGTCGCAGATAAAGATCATATCAACCGAATTTGCGGGGAGTTCGGGATTGTCCGGCTTTGCAAGGACTGGTTTGATATTCGTAAGCCGCGCGGCGCTGGCCTGCTTCCGCAGGTAGGCCAGCATCCCGGGTGAAATATCGACGGCGAATACTTTGCCCCGCGGTCCTACAGCACGGGCAAAACGCAAAGTGAAATAACCCGGCCCTGAGCCCACATCCGCGATCGTCTCCCCCGGCCTGATTTTCAACACTTGGATGACCTTCTCGGGCTGCTGCCACTGGTTGCGGCTGGGATCTTCCAGATCCTCGATATATTTGTTGAGGTTGTGCGGCGGATGCTGCCGCTGGTGCGCTACTTGTGCTGAAGTGAACGTTGCAAACAAGAATGGAATCAGAACCTGCCCGACCGCCTTCCAGCGCCTTCTCATCAGCCCTCCTGCGTTGCTGCAAGCAACAACTTTATATCCTGAATGCCTGCCCTCTAAGTCTAACTCCGCCACGGGCGAGAGTGGAACGGATTTGCAGCTTCGCAAATGCGCTGAATCCGCTCTCAGTGTCCAGCAAATCTTTATGCCCCATTTCAGCCGGAAGCAGTTGAATCCAGTTCGTCCAAAGGATAATATCCTGGCATCAATTGGGAGGGCGCTATGGTCGAGATCAACCTGAGTGGGAAGACTATTCTCATCACCGGTGCGCTGGGCGCGATCGCGGAGGCTGCGGCCAAACGCCTATCTGAGGCCGGGGCCGTTCTAGCCTTGACTGACATTTTCGCTGAAGATGAGGCGCATGAGCGGGTGAGCAGTTGGAAGCTCGCCTCAGGCTGGCATTACGCCGTGATGGATGTTACGGACCACAAAAATGTTTCGGGAGCGGTTCAGGACATCTTTGAAACATTTCCGCACATCGACGTGGGGATCGGCCTCGCAGGCGGCTGCCCCCTGCATCCGTTTTCCTCAACAACCCGGGAGGAATTTGACCGTCTCGTGCACTACAACTTTATCGGGCAAACCTACTTCACGCGCTCCGTCTTAGACGAATGGGTCAAGCGGGAAACAGCCGGCCAGTTAATTTATACTTCCTCGTTGGTCGCTTCCCTGCCCTGGCCGGGTCTCTCCGCCTACATTTCCGCCAAGCAGGCCGTGGAGATGTTCGCCAAGTGCCTGGCGTTGGAATACGCCGACCGGCACATTCGCTTCAACGTCGTGGCGCCCGGCCACGTAGCAACAGGAAGCCAGTTGAAGGTCTATAACGAAGACGCAACCTACCATTCGATGGTGAACCGGGTGAATCCGCTGAAGAGGATGGTGCGCCCAGAGGCCATCGCGGACACCTTCCTGTGGCTCTGCTCACCGCTTGCGGACGACGTGAATGGCCAGGTGATTCACGTCGATCTCGGAGCGAGCATTCCCAAGGTCGGGTGAGCGCCCCTGCGCAGTTCAGGCGGCAAAATTCTTTAAGGAACAGTGAAAGGCAATGAACCGGAGAGAATTTGGCAAGACCGTTTTGGTGGTAGCTTCATCGGGGCTTACCAGCCTTGCCCAAGCTAAGCAGTCCGGGCCCTTGGTAATGGGAGGGGAAGGTATCCAATGCACCATTGACGCGGCTAGCGGGCAGATCCTTCAGATCGAGAGCCGGGCGGAATCAAAAAGCCACGCGTGGCTGACCAAACCGGTGTCAATCCTGGTTCGGAATGAAGTCACAGGAGCGAGCGCCGTTCCGATTGCAACTGCGGTTGTTCCCGCAAACGGAAAGGCGGTCAAGGAGAAACACCGCGGCAAATCTCCGGTCAAGATCTCTGAGCGCTGGACGCGCACTGAATCCGGCTTGAGATGGGATTTGACCTTCGAGGGCAACCTGGGCGAAGGCGCGCACGAAATCGTCTTGGACTTCCCGGCTCTGGCGAAGGGAAGCCAGGTCTTCACGCCCACTGAGCGCGGCGTCATGACCTTGGAGGCATACCCGTCTTTCCAATCGACCGCCTATGCGGCGAGCGCGTGGAAAACCGGCCACTACTACGTCCTGCCCTTGATTTCCATCTGGAATTCGGAGTCAGACCAGGCGTTCACTCTGGCCCTTCCTCCGGATCAGAATATTCCCCACCTTCAGTTCGAATGGATCGATCAGGAGCGGGTGCGGGTCCATCTGGGACATCGGGATTTCCGGGAGGGCAAGCCCAAACAGCTCTCGATGGTTTTCTATGCGCATCCGGCCGATTACCGGTCAGTATTGCATGCCTACAGCACCGACTTCCCGCATTATTTCAGGCCCCCGTTGCCCCGCGGCGAATATGAAGGCGCCTTTTACTACCATCATATCCAGGACCACCCAAGCTTCGAAGAGATGTCCCGGCAGGGCGTACGCTATCTCTGGTCCAGCTTCTGGTTCAAGTTTGTCGGTGACTATATGCCTTCCGCGAAGGAATGGTATCCCTACACTTATGCCAAGTGGTGGGACCTTCACCAAATGATCGGCGAAGCACAGTTTCGCGCGTTCATGCAGGAGATGTACCTTCATGGCATCGGCACCTTCGGGTATTTCAATTTCACGGAATTCGGAGGTCCCGGCGGCAAGGAAGGAACCAAGGCAGAAGCCGACCGCATTATCCAGGAGAAATTTCAGGATTGTCTGGTCCAGGATGCTCCGGGGCACACCATCACCAGTTGGCAAGGAACCAAGGTAGTGAATCCCGGACGGCAATACTCATATTTCCCATACAACATGGACCAGCTTCGCCGGTACATCACGCGCCTGCCACAACTGGCCGGCTATTGCATCGACCGCCTGGACTGGGCCAGCACCTTTGACTATGCACATGCGGACGGCGTCAGCATGATCGGTAAAGAGCCGGTGGAAAACCTCGCCACGCCGGTCGCCTATGTCCTCAAGGAAACCTGCCGCATGGCCCATGCCGCCGGGCAGCGTGTTTATATCAACCAGTTCTGGCGTGTTGAAGTCATCAAAGACGTGGACGGGTATTGCCACGAATACGATTTCCCGCGCGGATTGGGTTACGTATCGCCCTTCCGGCCCGCCTCCGCCTGGGAATATCCCGATCCGTACCTGGCGGTATGGCCCAAGACGGGCGTCACGAAGGCGGCCGTGGAGGCCCATCCTGACCGCACGGCAAAAGACCTCACGCCCTTTGAAGCCAAGCTGAAAATGCGTTTGCAGTTTGCTGTCTTTCCACAGATGATCGCCCACACCTTCCCGATTTCGCAGCAATGGCCCAGCCCAAGGGCCGCCGACCTGCTGCAACTTTACACGCCGCTCTTCAATCAATTGCACAAGAAAGAGCAAGTCCTGTTGCCCCATTGTGTCAAGGTCACCGGCCCCAACGACGTGAATCTATTTACCAATGCCCAGGGCCATTACGTGGCACCCATCACGTCACGCGTAAACTTTGCCACCGGAACTCACGGCAAGGAGGAACGGGCCGTTCTGCGGCTCCGCGTTCCCGACCATGCAGAGCTAGTCTGGGCGCATGTTCATTCCGTGGACTCCCCTCCCCATCGGGCGGTGGTATCGCATCAGCAAGGGGTGGCCGAGATCACGCTTCCCGGTCATCTGACAGCCTCGGTGGTGGTTGCGGGTAAAGGCGCCGAGCCCACGCTGCAAGCGGAGGATCAGGGCACAAGCGCTCCCCGCCAAGCGCTTTGGAATTCACGGCCGCCGTCGCGTCAGGCCACCGCTGAATCGATCTCTGACCCGTCTCAGCTCTGCGAGGCCCAGCTGCTTGTTCGAGGAAAGCACGCGGGGGCTCCGGGTTTTGTCACTGTGAGGGCAAACGGAAAACGGATCAGTGAATCAAAGGAAGAAGCCGGCACGTTCATCTTCACATCTGAACTTAAGCGCCAGCAGGGCCTTCCCACAACGGTCGAGATCATGACAGGAGACGAAGGATCGTGGTTTATTCCGTGCGAAATCGAAGTGCGCGGCAGCAGAATTGATGACGGGAACTATTCTAAAACCTGCTGGACTATTGCAGACGGAGTGGACCAGGGGTCCACTCCGCAACACCTGAAGATCAAATTTACTCTGTAAACCCTCTGTCTCTCTCCTCGGCAGAGGTTTTCTCACACTGTGCCTTAAGTTTGAAGGCCCTTGAAAAGGCCAACGGCACCAGCCGCTAGGCGATTCGCCGCGCTTCGTCTTCTTTCCGTGCCAAGTCCTGAAGCTCGTAAAGAGATACGGTGGCCTCCGGGCGCAAAGGCATCGGAAACTCGGTGAAGGTAAAACGGGCAACCAGAGATTGTTTGCCGCGTGCGTGCCTTGAATGCAGCTCGGTGTTTTTCATGGACTCGCCGCAATAAATCGGGAAGGCGTCCGCGGCCCGGTAACTGAGAATCAGCGTTCGACGCCAGCGGCTCGAAGTGTTGGTGGTGGAGGAATGGGGAGTCATCGCGTGCATGAAGATTGCGGCTCCCGCCTTGCCCTCCGCTGGAACACCCAGCGAAGTGTCCACCGGCTCCGTAACTTTGCCTTGGAACAACCCGTCCCGCATATGGTCCATCAGGCGGCCTTGATGCCGGCCCGGGATGACGGTCAAGCACCCGTTGGAAACATCGGCATCGTCCAGGTAGAAGAGAATCGCCAGCGAGTCGCGGTTGGTCAGAGGATAATAGGAGAGATCCTGGTGCCACTCGACGACCGATCCGATGGCCGGCGGCTTCATATTAATTTTGCTGTAGTGGAAGGTGAGGTCAGGGCCCAGTAACTGCGCCACAGAATCCAGCAACTTATCGGAATCCGAAAGCTTCCGAAACAGCGGATAGTGCGTGCAGGGCTCATAGATCCGCCGAACGCGCGTCCCATCAGCCGCCTGCTTAGGCTCCATCTCCATGCGGGTCTTGTCGTGTTTGGCAAGAGTGTTCCCTTCAGAGAGTCGATCGATATCCTTTAGCAGCGCGTTCACCTCATCCGCGCTCAAGAAACCAGGATGAACCGTATATCCCTCGCGGTTAAACTGCTCAACCTCTTCTTTTGTCAGCATCTTCAATCCCCAGCAATTGATGATTTGAAATTCGTTTTACCCCAGTGCCACCGATTCTACACCTTTAAACCTCATTTTTCACCGTCGTTTCTTTGATCCATACCCAGGGAGGCCAAGTCCCTAGCGGACGGTCAACTCCTTTTGGAGGGGCAAGTGTTCTGAAGAGTCGCCGACGTAAACCATGAATTTCCCCGGGTCCACTTTCCAGCCGTTGGATTTGACGCTCCAATAAGCTAGCGATCGCCGGTCGAGCGTGACCGATACCTGCTTCGTCTCCCCCGGCTTCAGCATCACGCGCTCAAATCCCTTCAGCTCCTTCGCCGGACGCGGCACCGTTGCCGAGGGATCGCCCACGTAAACCTCCGCCACTTCCGCTCCCGCCCTCTGGCCGA
>JBJKQF010000053.1:0-6752 GCA_046705545.1 Terriglobia bacterium | reverse complement strand
GAAACTTGTAAGGATCCTGACATTCAGCCCCCACCCCACAAGTACCGTGGCTCCCATGAGGACCGCTACGCCGCCGGCGATTGCAGATCCTTTCCGGATCCACAAAGCAGTTCGCGAGCAGTGCTCTTCAGTCATCGGCGTTTCTCCTGCCAGGCAAAAAGCGGCAATTGCAGAAGGCGAGGCGCTCTCATTCTCGCTAAGGGAGGTTCCCTTTTCTCCTATGTGCTGGTCCGTCCAAACACAATCCAGAAACGGGCATGCTGTACAGGCGGGCAGTATGCCGCAGGAATCTCAGTATCCTCTCTGTAACTTATAGCCCTATTAGCCAAACGATTCAACTGCTCAACGCAGAATTCCCTCTCACTCAAAGGGTCAGCATGCCAGTTTCTCTCCACTAAGGGATATCACCTAGGTGCTATTCCTTAACGTAATAGGGTTTAAACGAATTGTTCACGCCACCCGAACCGCGCATACTTTGGTGTGAAAAACCAGAAAGGCAAGCAAACTATGGCAATCGCAGTATCGGAAGAAGGTCTTGATCAAGTTCCCCTTAACTGCTCGAAAGAACACCCAAGCTTACCCCTACAGGCTCACAGTCCGTCGCTCGATGAATTCGAGGACCTTTACATAACCTACCGCCCCCGGGTGCGGGCCCTCTGCCTCCGGATGACAGGTAATCCGGATGACGCCGAGGACTTGACACAAGAAACATTCATACGGATGTTCCAGAAGCTTAATACATACCGAGGTGAATCAGCGATTTGCACTTGGCTGCGCCGGATCACTATCAACGTAGTCCTGCTTCGGTTCCAAAAAGCCAGCTGGCGCAGGGAAACCTCTATGGAGGAGCTGTCCGGCCCGGATACGATTTCCGGTTGCCCTCACAAGATGGAATTTGGAAAGGTAGACAATCGGCTGCGCGAAGCGATTGACCGAATTAACCTGCAAAGAGCTCTCGAGCAGCTGCCGCCAGGCTTCAAAGCCGTCCTGATTCTGCATGATATCGAAGGCTACGAACACTACGAAATTTCCGAGTTAATGGGCTGCTCGATCGGCACATCGAAATCACAACTGCATAAGGCCAGGCTCAGGATGCGCGAACTCCTTGAGTGTGGAGAACATCAGACACATTCGGCTCATGTGCCAGCGCCAGACTGGACACCGCGGAAATCAAGGGGAGGAAACCAGGCCGTCTGGCAGCTTCCACCCAGCAGGCCCCAAGGGTCCCTAGTCACTGCTTCCAGAGCAGCATAGGTCCCAAGAACGCGTTAACGGGCGGCAGCTTCGCCGTTCCGAACCTGGTTGAAGGAGGAATGTTGAAGGAGACCTCCTCATTCAAGAAAGACTTGCCCCTCGATTGCAGCCAGACGACTTCCGGCGGCCAGGACACCCGGGAAAGTTTGGAATTCGGTGGCTTCGCAATGCCACGCGTGGTGGTAGCCGGACTGTCCGGTGATGCGGGAAAGACTTTTGTGTCACTCGGACTGCTGTTTCTTGCCCGCCAAATGGGGTTCCGCGCAACGGCTTTCAAGAAAGGTCCCGATTACATCGATGCCGGGTGGCTGAGCTGGGCCTCCGGGTGCACTGCACGAAATCTGGACACCTTCTTAATGGGACCGGAGAAGACTACGCAGATCTTTCGCACCAACGCTTTGCCGGATGGACTAAACTTGGTCGAAGGCAACCGCGGGCTTTTTGATGGAGCCGATGCGCACGGAACACATAGCACGGCGGAATTGGCAAAGCTGCTCAAGGCGCCCGTCCTGCTGGTTATCAATGCCAGCAAAGTCACACACACGGTTGCGGCTTTCGTCCTCGGATGCATGAAGATCGACCCTGACGTTCGCATTGGTGGAGTAATCCTTAACCATGTCTCGGGTCGTCGGCATGAATCAGTGCTCCGGCAATCGGTCGAGTCCACCTGCGGGGTCCCTGTCCTGGGGGTGTTACCAAACGTCAATGCGGGGGCGCTGCTGCCCGGCCGGCATCTCGGTCTGGTAACGCCGCAGGAGTGTGGAGGGGTTGATAACCTTCGCGAAGAGATTCTTTCAGCGGTTCATGGTCATCTCGACGCCAAGAGAATATTTGAACTAGCCAGGTCTGCGCCGCCCGTTCCCGCTCGGCTCAAACACAGCGAGAGAGCGGAAACCAGCCGTGGCCTGAAGATTGCCTTTCTGAAAGACTCGGCTTTCACCTTTTATTATCCCGAAAATCTTGAGGCCTTGGAAAAGTCCGGCGCCCAGCTTTGCCCTATTTCGGCCCTCACAACTTCGTTTTTGCCAGAAGACCTTGACGCGCTTTACATCGGAGGAGGATTTCCCGAAACCCACGCAAAAGCACTCTCCTCAAACTCCAGCTTTCTAGCGTCGCTTCACCGACAGGCGCTGAAGGGTCTTCCGATCTACGCCGAGTGCGGGGGCCTCATGCTGCTTTCACAGGCCATTCGCTGGAAAGGAACAAAGTTTCCCATGGCCGGTGTCCTTCCCTTCGAGGTTGAAATGTGCGCCAAACCGCAGGGACACGGTTACGTTGAGCTTCTGGTTGATTCACCAAACCCTTACTATCCCGTTGGAACAAAGGTCCGAGGCCACGAGTTTCATTACTCGCGGATTATTGGAGCAGACTCGCTTTTCCGTACGACCTGTGCGGTCTTGAGAGGGACAGGCTGCTTCGGAGAGCGCGACGGGGTCGTCATTGAAAATGTATGGGCCAGCTACACTCACGTTCACGCGGCCGCCACGGCCGAGTGGGCTAAGGGACTTCTTGCTCAGGCTCGTCACTCCCCGAGGAGGCCTGAGCTGCATCGGCTCAAGGGTGCTGCATGAAGTAAATGTGGTGTACCCTGGTTTTTAAACCATGGGGACGGCGCAGCTGTCGCCCGTTACCCGCAAGAGCAAGAAGTTTGGCGCGGCGCTTTTTGATTGCCCCTTTCCTTTAATCAGCCAGAAGGATGTGGCTTTTGTGCCTGAAACTCCCGCAGTCCTATTTGGTGCGCCCGAACCGTGCGTAACCTGGATATAGACTTTCGCGGGAAAGCGAGTGCCTCGCCTTGCAGCGCCCACGGCCTCCGCCTGCAGCGTCCTCGCATTATATGTTTTGTGCTTTGCCTGTTTGCCCTCTGTGCTGGAGTCGTACGCACTTCGGCTCAGAACCCGGACCCTTCTGAATCCCAAACCCATTCAGCAGCGGAGTCTTCTCCCCAAGTTGTTTCATGGGACAACGGATTGCATATCCAATTTCCGGATGGAAAAGCGCAATTGGAGGTCGGCGGAGAAATCCAGGTTGATGGCCGGCTCTTCGCCGGTTCCCCGTCGCCAGAAGGCTTGACGCCTTTTATTTTGCGTAGAGGGCGTCTTGTGGTTATCGGTTCAGGTTTCGATCGCTTGGGCGTTCGGGTCATGGCCGAATCACAAAAGGATGGCTCTTTCACCCTCCGGGATGCATACGTCAATGTCGGCATCAACAAGCGAATGCGATTTCGAATTGGCAAGACCAAGTCCGCCATCGGACTGGAACGCAGCCAATCGAACCGCTACTTGATGTTTGCCGAAAGGGCGTTTCCGTCTAGCCTTACGCCGGATCGTGACCTTGGCATTCAACTTTACGGAGACCTTCTGGGCGGTAGAGTCACTTACATGAGCGGGATCTTTCACGGCGTCCCCGACGGAGGAAGTTTGGAAAACAGCACAAACCACGGGGCCGACGCGGAGTTTCGTATCTTTACGCATCCGTTCCGCGGTACGAACACACCACACTTTGCGGGCCTGGGGTTTGGAATCGGGGGAAGCGCCGGAACTGAGAGAGGCTCTTTACCATCGTTCACAACCGCCGGGCTTGCGCGATTCTTCCTCTATCGGCCCGGCGCTATGGCCGATGGCGAGCGAACCCGGATTTCACCTCAGGCGGATTATTATTGGCGCCGTTTGGGTGTCATCGCGGAATATGTCCTTTCGGCGCAGGACGTCCGTTTGGGGAACGCTGTTCGCCGTGTCAACAATGCGGCCTGGCAAACATCCGGCGTCTTTGTATTGACCGGAGAAAACGCCTCTTCCTCCGGCGTGATGCCCTTCCATGCCTTCAACCCGGGTGTCCACCATTGGGGAGCCTTGGAGCTGGCGGGGCGATTCAACTCGCTGAGAGTCGATCCTTCCGCATTTCCATTATTCGCCAACCCCAGCACTGCAGCTCAGAAAGCCGACGGATTTCAGGCAGGGCTCAACTGGTATCCTCAGAAGAACTTCAAGCTTGTCTTTAACTACGCGCAGACCAAATTTGTAGGGGGCGCCGAAGCCGGCAACCGCCCCACCGAAAAAGCCTTCATCATGCGGCTTCAATTCAATTATTACTAAGGGATATCCGAAAACTCACTCTAGGCGTCATTCGACTCCCTTATGCCGTCATTCCACGCTTCTCGCCCTGCCATCCTAAGTTCAGCAACCCCAATAGGCAGCGGCCTATGAACCCTAGCGGCCTTTAAGAGTCTCGGAGCGCTAGATTGACACTTGCTTGAGCAGGTGGCTGTCCTATAATCGAGTTATCAGCTTTTTGAGGCGGAGGCGCATGATGAGCAGCGAACGAGCGAGGACCCAGGAACAGACAACGGGGGTGGTGAAGCATTCTCAAGCCGTGCCATTAAAAGACGTCGCCGCCGGTTCCGCTACGCAGATGCATGTTCTGATCGGGCCTGACGATGGCGCTCCGCATTTCGCTATGCGGCGCTTTGTGATGGAAAAGGACGGCGGCATGCCCGCGCACACCAATCAGGTGGAACATGAACAATACGTCCTGCGAGGCCGCGCCAAAGTAGCTATCAGCGGCAAGGTGCATGAAGTCACGGGCGGCGACGTGCTCTACATTCCTGCCGGCGCCCCACACTATTACCAAGTAATCGAGGCTCCATTCGAATTCCTCTGCATGGTTCCCAACACCCCGGACAAGATTGAAATTGTCCCCGACGGTTGCTGACGCCGTCGCGTCGGCGTCCGTAAGTAGAAGCCTTCACCGCCACAACCTTTCAGTCCGTTTACGCCCGGGAGCCGCGCACCCATTGCCGTTTTTGTGTTGTGTGCGGTTGTGTCTGCGCAGGCCTTCTGGCATTGAGACCGGCAACCTCCACCACAGGTAAAAACCTTACGCACCTCCCGAGGTTTAACGGCAGGCTCTGCCCGCTCCAACTATTCCCAACGTACCGCCTAAAAGATAATTTTCACCCCCCCACGCACTCAGAGACCTGCATTGCCCACCACGGGCTCAAAGCGATTTAAAGGCGGCGGCCTGATTTCCGAGAGTACAGAGCGCCCGGGACAAGAGCTGCTCAGAAAGGGCCGTGGAGCTTCGCCCGAACACTGGCGCGAGCATGAAATTGGAGTTGGCCGGTGCCGAAATCAAAAAAAATCTGGAAATCTTCGTTTCTCGGACAACCAAATGGCCTGCTGCCCTGTCTAGAGTACGATTTGATCCTCCAAAGGAGGGCCAACCCGAAGGAGGCTCCATGCCGAGCTACGTAAACCCTGACAAATGCGATGGGTGTAAAGCGCTGGACAAAACAGCGTGTCAGTACATTTGTCCCAACGACCTGATGGTCCTGGACAAGGACAAAATGAAAGCCTACAACCGCGACGTTTCAATGTGCTGGGAATGCTACAACTGCGTCAAGATCTGCCCGAACCAGGCCATTGAAGTTCGCAGCTACGCCGATTTCGTCCCCTTGGGCGCTTCGGCGACGCCGATGCGTTCAACTGACTCCATCATGTGGACAATCAAATTCCGCAACGGAACCCTGAAGAGGTTCAAGTTCCCAATTCGAACCACGCCGGAAGGTTCCGCTGTTCCCGACGGCGGCTTCAGTAACGGCACAAGTGGACTGGATAGCGCCGCGTTGTTCACCGAACCTGAATCGCTAGGATTGCCCGAGGTCTTCACTCTGGGCACGAAGGAGGCGCACAGTGCCTAATTTTGAAACCGTAGTCGTCGACACCGACTTGCTCATTCTGGGCGGTGGAATGGCCGCCTGCGGCGCTGCCGTGGAAGCAGCCCACTGGGCCAAGGAGAACGGCCTGAAAGTGACCTTGGTAGACAAAGCTGCGATGGACCGCTCAGGCGCCGTGGCAATGGGCCTGTCCGCGATTAACCAGTACGTAGGACTCAAGGACGGTACCAACTCCGTCAAGGACTATGTGGATTATGTCCGAAACGACCTGATGGGCGTCACTCGGGAAGACTTGGTGGCAAACATCGCCCGCCACGTGGATTCCACCGTGCACCTCTTTGAAAAATGGGGTCTTCCCATCTGGAAAGATGCCGAAGGCAAGTACGTCCATGAGGGCCGGTGGCAGTTGATGATCAATGGCGAGTCCTACAAAGTCATCGTGTCCGAAGCAGCCAAAAACGCTCTGCTCCAGGACGGCGTGGGACAGATTTTTGAGCGCATCTTTATCGTCGGGCCTCTGATGGACGGCGACCGGTGCGCAGGCGCTGTCGGCTTTTCGGTGCGCGAAAACAAAGTCTACATTTTCAAAGCCAAAGCGACCCTGGACGCCATGGGAGGCGCCGTGCACGTCTTCAAACCGCGGAGTTCCGGCGAAGGCATGGGCCGCGCCTGGTATCCACCCTGGAATTCCGGTTCTTCCGCCTATTTCACCATGAAGGCCGGAGCAGAGATGACGTGCCAGGAGGTGCGCTTTATTCCGGTCCGGTTCAAAGACGCTTACGGACCGGTGGGAGCTTGGTTCCTGCTGTTCAAGTCCCGGGCC
>JBJKQF010000052.1:0-6207 GCA_046705545.1 Terriglobia bacterium | reverse complement strand
CTCCTGGACAGGGTCGATTGCTTGGAAAAGCGCGCCGTCGAGGAAGAATTCCTGAAGCGCATCAATTCGCGTTACAAAGGAGTGCCTGGTATTGCCTGGGATCTGTGGAACGAGCCGACGGTGCCGCTTGCGGATTTGAAAGACTGGACACGGGCGATGCGCCGCACCATGCAGGAGACGGGAACCAACCGCTTGGTCACGGTGGGCGGAGGTACCGGGGAGGATTTAGGAAAGTTGGTGGATTATCTAGGCATCCACGGCCTCCTCACGAAACTGCGCACGACGGTGAACCGGACGAACATGCCGATGATGATGCAGGAAGTCTGGATTCGCCATGGCGACGACCTTGCCAGCGAACTGGCACAAGCCGAAGACATGCGGGAATGCTTCCTGGCCACGGTCAAGAACGGACTGTGCGGCATCGCGCCGTGGTCGTGGACCCGCCAGATGCGCCTGTGGCAGGATTCCTACGTGCATTACCCCGCCGTCCGCATGGAAAGCCGCGACGACCGCCTGGGCGCCCAAACTCACGACGACGCCACGCTCAAGCCGGCGGGCCAGGTCTTCTTGGACCTGGCGATGCTGCTGCGTCCCATTCGCTTCGTCAAGTTCGATTCGGCGAGCGGCCGCGTCTCTACAAGTAAGGGCGAACTGCGTGTCAAGTTGAAGAGCGATCAGTCACCCGATTCCTCGCTCTATCACGTTTCCGGCGACCGCTGCTTCGCCGCTATGGCGCTCGGGTCAGCAGCCTGGGGTGGCAAGCCGCTAATCTCGGGGCCGGCGGGCGGATACGTCTACATCTTTAGTGAAGACAGTGCTGATCTTCCAATGGCCAAGCGCGTTTACGCCAAGGGCGAACTGCCAGGCAAGCTGGTGCTGGAAGGCCGCGCGGGCAACCCGCGTTCTGTCACTCTGGTAGAGCTGTCGCCCCTGGGAAATCGAGCCTTGGAAACTCTCTCCTGGAAACGTCAGGCGCAGGGAATCGAGTTCGAGATTCCGCCCACGCTGCAAGCTTACTGGGTCCTTGCAGAGTGGTAAAGCAATCCCCGGCGGGAAACAAGGCCGGCATTCTATTTCTTGGACAGTTGTCTTTCGATCCTGAAGGCCCGGGCGTTCAAGTCGCTTAAATTCCGGAGGTCATCGTCAGTAAGAGATATGGCGTTCTGGATGAGGTCCAGCGCGGGTCCGCTAAACCCGCTGGAATCCGGCTGGCGACTCGAGTCCAGCATCCCGCTCATGGCACGGAACCTGTTGATGAGGTCTCGGCAGCGGTCGTTGATGGAAGAGAGATAGGCCTCCCGCCGGCGATCCAAGTCCTGCAGAGTGGCCAGCAGCTGTTCGCGTTCAGCTGCGCGGCCGGAAAGACTGCTGCTCTCGGAATTCAGTTTGGCATTAGCCGCCTGAAGGCTGGCGTTGCGTTTGCGGGAATTCTGCAACGCGGCTTGGGTGGAATCCAGTTGCTGCGCCAGGGTATTAAGACGGCTCTGCCAACTCGCCTCCAGCTTCTGGCTGCGCTCATTGGCGCTGGCAAGTTTCGCCTGGCTTTTATTCTTGGTATCGGCAAGCTGTTCTTGAAGCTGCGCGATCGTAATATGAGCTTCACTGAGCTCATGGTTGAGCTCTTTAATTGTGGCGTTCCGCTGGGCAATCACGGCTTTCTCGTCGCTCGGAGGTGCCGGGGGTTTGGCTACAGCTTCGGCCAGCCGACGCTCAGTTTCCCGAAGGGACACCCGGGTCTCCCGCAGCAACTGGAGATTTTGGTCCCGTTGGCTCTGAACTCCCGCTAGTTTTCTGAACTGGTAGAAATTGACGCCCACCGAGGCAAGAAGCGCAATTCCAAGACCCGCGACGAGAACGATTTGAGAACGACTCATCCGCGTCATCTTACTCCCCCTTCAGGCGAAAGTGCGAGCGCCATGAAATCTGCATGGTTTGCTTGCCGCACTTTGCGTTCAAACCGACTTGCTCATAACCGTGCATCTTGGCTGGAACTGCCAGTGTAACCCTCCAGGAGCTGGTAATCCGAGAAAAAATCCTGGAAATCAATTCCGGAATCTCCGACGTCGAATGGCAAATGGCGGCTTCTCCTCCCATCTCCCGGGTCAGAGTCTCCAAGCCATTCTGATAGGCCTCGTTGAGAGTGTCCTGACGGTATTCAAGGTGAACCACAAACAACGGCGCCTGGAGTGGGCTGATCTGCCTTACCAGCTTGGAAATCTTCTCATCAATCAGTACCTGGGGAAAGCGCCGGCTAAGATCGTGGGGGTCGCTGGGGTTGATGACGGGGTCGGTGTAGTCCTCCCGGTAGCTGTAGATGCTCCCGTCCGTGATGTAAAACACAGAAACGCGCGCCGCGGCCTTTCGGTTCATGGCATCCGCCAAAGAAAGTGCTGAACGAACCGTCTCCAGCAAACCCGGCTGCCCGCTGCTCGACAGCGCGCGGACTGCGGCAATGTCCTTGTGCCGGTGTGGACCGGGGTCTTCCAGCACATGCAAACCGTCCTGAGAGCGCAGCAGGCCAACCCAGGTATTCCGCGGCAACTTGGAAATCCCGGCAATCACCGCCTGTTTGGCCGCGTCAATGCGTGACAGGTCTCCCGTGAGGTCAAAAACGATCAGGATAATCTGATCGCTGCCAGGACCCAGCAGCTGTTCAACCGTTACGGGCTTTCCACCAAGCGTCGGCTCAAACTTAGGGGTATCGGCACATTCGCCCTTGTCAATCCAGGCAGGAATGGAGAATACCGAGGTCTGCGCACGGGCGAGGGAACTTGCGAGGGCGGCCAGAACCAATAGAAGGAGTGGGCGCCATGAAGGAGTCCTTGGCATCAGAAGCTCAAAATCAGTCCAAGTTGGATGATGCGCCCGCCGTTCGAACCGATGATCTTGCCAGCCTCCACATTGGGGGCACTAAGCGGTCCAATGGTAGTGTCCGGGTAGTTCCAGTTCGCGTGGTTCAGGAAGTTGAACGCCGTGACGTTGAAGTCCAGCGAGGAATTGCCGACGGGCATACGCTTGTCCAGGCTAACGTCCATGGAATTGGAACCCGGTCCCAGGAGACTTCCCATGGTCCGGGAGGCATCCCCTGCGGTGAAATCCGGCGGCTGATTGAAAGCCGCAGGATTAAACCATTGCGACGGGCTCGGATTCGCAACGTGAGGGTCCACACCGGGCACCGTATTGGGATAAACCACAGGGAGCACACCGCCTGTATTGTTATATTCAGCTTGAAGGGCAAGGGGCCTTCCGTCGTTCCAATATGCCATGCCGCTCACCGACCAGCCGCTGACGATCGGCCCTGCCCAGCCTGAAAAGTCGAGCGGTTTGCCTGGACCGAACGGCAGATTGTAGATGTAGCTGAACTGGGCGTACTGCGGCGTGCTATAGGCAGAGGGCGCCCAATTATTTGCCATAGTGACCAAATCCTGGTTCCCATAAGGCCCTGAGAAGTCGTCGAACCGCCTGGAAAATTCGTAAGTGGCGGTGAACGAAAGGCCAAACGACTCGCGCTTCTCCACCTTGACGTAGCCTGAATTCCACTTGTAGCGGCCCGCCGGATATAAACCGTAAAGCTCGAATCCGTTAAATTGCGGATAAGGTTGAAGCGTCACGCGGAAGGCTTGGTTGTAAAGCGCATCGCCAAAACTCAACAAGCCCGGGTCGATAGCGTTGGGATTGGTGGCGCTATCGCCGACCAGAATGTTCTGGCCATCCCGGTAATTGGTGCCAACAGTGACAACCATCGAAAACGGCACCTGCCTCTCGATTGAGAGCGAAGCCTCGCGATAAAGCGGCTCACGGCCGCTCATATCAACAAAGTCGGCGATCGTGTTGTCAGCGGCCGACGGACTAAGGTCCGGCAGGGGAGTCGCCAGCGGCGGAATCCCATCAGCAAGGTTCAAAGCCGGGCTTAGCTGTATATTGGGAGAAATAAAAGTCTGCCGGGCATTGAAGCCTTGCGTACCCCACTGGCCGTCATAGATGGGGATCATCTGGTGCCAGCGGTTGAAGGAGATGTGAACTCCGGTCTTCGCGCCACCACCGGGGTTCCAGGCCAAGCCAACGCTCCAATCCAGGTCGATATTCGAAGGGCGCAGGCCGCGGGGGATTCCGTTGCGCCCGGCAAACACCAGAGCGCCGGGCAGTCCGTTCGAGGGGTCGATGACGGAAGGGTCAATCGTGCTTTGGCGGTTGTACTTTTCCACCCGTGGGGTTCGCCGGCTGAGATTGAGGTTGATGCTGGCTGTCATGTTCTTCGTGACTTGGTATTTATCCCCACCCGCGATGGATTGATATGAGTCGCGGAAATACGAGGGCGCCGTGACGACCGTCCGTTCCGCGTACGACGGCAACCCAAGAAGGAAACTGGCAAATGGGTCCCCGGTGTCAACAATGCCGGGAAGGCTGGTAAGTCCCGTGGAAAACTGGAAGTAACCGGCTGGATACTGCGGAGTGAATGAATTCACCTGAAAATCATTGGCCGCCAAGGTCAGATTGAGCGAATGTTTGCCCTGCTGCGTGGACACCGAATCCCTAAATTCGATAGTGTTGCGGGCATTGTCTGTCACGGGAAAGCCGGTGCCCATGGAGAGATAGTCGCCGCTTAGCTGATATAGCGGGAAAGCAGATTGCGACGAGCTCCCGGCGCTGATCACATTCGAACTCACGTTCAATTTGACGGAATTGACGGTTTTGGCGGTCGCGGTGAAAACGTAATTGATCCCAGCCTGCCAGCGCAAATAGTTTTGGGCAGGCGCCGTGGGACTGGCAATATTGGGGAAGAGCTTCGGAGCGCTCAGGAATCCCTTGGAAATGCTCGTGTTCAGCGTCAGGCGGTGGCGGCTGCTGATCGATTCGTCAATCCGAGAAATAATTCCGTCCGCGGTGTCATATTGCGGCGAGTTAACAAAATAGTTATTTTCGTTGAACGGGCCCACATGCGCGTTGGGTAACGGATAATAGGACAAACTCTGCAGGACCTGCGCATCCTGGCGGTCCGGGAGGATGATATTTCCCGGAAAAGCCGACCTCAGGTACTGAAGATTGCTGCTGGAAACCGGTAAAGCGGGATTGTAGGCCGGATTGGGAGACGTTGCCGCCGGGTCGTAAATCAGCAGCGGGTTGCCGGCTTGGTCCACAGTCTGCGAGAAATTACCAACCCGTTGAGCCACCGTCGGAACGGTGTTCAGCGAAGCGCGCGATATAGTCTCGCGCACCCCCTCATATGAGAGCATGAAAAATGTTTTATCAGGATTGCTGATCAGGTGCGGAATCAGCACAGGACCGGCAACGTTGAATCCGAATTGATTCCGATGCAGGGGGGATTTGGTCCCTCCGTTCTGTACAACTTCGTGCGGAATGGCATCGAGGATGTCATTCCGGTAGTATTCATACAGACGGCCGTGCCAGAGCAATTTCGGCCCGTGGCGCTTTTGCAAAGATGGGGGGCTATTGGGACGCATGCCCCATTCACGCGTCAGGTTCTTAAATTCTTCCGTCGCATGAAGGAGCGCACCGGAGTGCTTAGGGGTCGATTTGCCACTTACCGGGGCATCCGCCAAAGCATACGCAGTGAATACGCCTAGAATGAGCCCCAAGAATGCGTAAAGGAAGATCTTCATTTCGGGCTCTCACAATCTTGAAATATATACTGCCGACCCCCGTTGTGGCAACCCGCTGGCCTCATTTAATGGATTCCTAGAACCATAACACCTGTTGTTTCTATGAGATAGATTAATACGGGAAACTGCTACGCATACAGCGAGCTGTGGAGGGTCCCAACCTGCCCAATCACGCCTGCGGCAGGAGCGTTGCTCACAAGATGCAGGCAGATTGGTTCAAACACACCCAGCCGCAGTCGCTCACCAGGATGTCTTAATAAGCGGCGGGACTTCCCCGAGGGAAGCTGGAATGCACCTAGCGTCCAAGAAAGGCCCCATCCGGCGAAAGGAATTTAAGGGGGTATCAAACCTCGGTAATCAAATAACCGTCCGGAGGGAAACCCCCAACCCTGCCGGAAAAGTCCCGGCTAATTCCACCACTTTTCACCCGGAGCCAGATGAGACCGCATATAATCTTCATTGATTTCCAGTCCCAGTCCCGGCTTCTCTAGAATCTGCCAGTTCCCGTCCTTGATCACCGGAACGGCATAAACCACCGCATCCATGTACTCCTGGGGTGTCAGCTGGCCGGGAGAAAACTCCATTG
>JBJKQF010000051.1:0-12666 GCA_046705545.1 Terriglobia bacterium | reverse complement strand
CGATTACCTCGTAAGGAGGACCGATCCATGAGCAAACCTCGGCCTGAAGCAGAGAACAAGATGAACGCGGTCAGCCGCCGGAGTTTCTTGAATGCCGGGCTCCTGAGCGCAGCGGTACCTCTCTCCGTTTTGAAGGCGAAAGCAAATCCGCATCCGGCGCCGCCCAGCGCGCGGGAGGGTTCTCATTCGTCCAACTCCTCAAGGCGGCAGGAAACTCTCCCCAGCGTACCGAAGCTCGCAGACTTGTCCAGCGACCGCTTGGTTTACCACTTCCGGGACCTCTTCAATCCGCCGGTCGCGCAGAATGAGTTGGGCATTCTGCAAGCGGTCAAATCCGTTTCTGCCATCACCAGCATCTCCTTTCCGCCCTATGGCTGCTGCGGCGTGCCTAAAATGACCTTCAGTCCCGGAAGCCTGATCACCTGCGAGACGTTCCTGGACGGCAAGATTCTCAATGCCTATCCGGAAGGCGCAACCGTCGCTTACACCTGGTACCCGCATCGCATTGTGCGGGAAACCCAAGTGAAAGGCCTGCACTTCCGGACGGAAACCTTCCTGCCATGGAGGGAGCAGGCGGTGGCCGAGTCCATCGAAGTCAGCAACCGCAGCGGTGAGCGCCGTAAGGTCACCTTGGGCTTCGACATGCGGGCGGGCGTCACCGCGACGAGCCACGAACCTTGGTTTGTTTATACTCCCGCCGAGGCCGACAATAATCTTGAAACCAGCGAACAGCGCGGCTGCATCGTGTTTGAAGCGCAGCACAGCCGCGCCGTCTCCGTGCAAGGAACGTCTCCCCGCGCCCAGCGCGTGCAGGGCCGCCGCATGCTGGTCCACGAGTTCACGCTGGAATCCGGCGCATCCAGAACCTTTCATTACCTGAACGTGGTCGGGGGTGATAAGCAAGAGGCGCTCCGCACCTACGACCGCCTGCAAGCAAAATTTGAGAGCCTGCTCGAGGGAAATGAGCGGGAGAACGCGAACTTGGTCCGCGCAGCCTTCACGCCCGGCAACTCCCACTTCTCGGGCCATTTGCCTCAACTCGTCACGCGCAACGAAAGCCTTTGGAAACTCTATTACGTTGGGTTCACAAACCTCCTGATGATGCGGCGGACTTCCCCGGAGTCGGCTTACGGCGCAACATACCTGACCATTCCTCCCGTCCTCCCCACGCTCAGTTTCGTCTGGGACACCATGCTAACCTCCTTGAGCCTGGCGCTGCTCGATCCTGCAGTGCTCTGCTCCATGATCGAGGTCTGGCTCATTCAGGATATGCACAAGCACCTGGCCACTGACTATCTGACCGGCAAAGGCGTTGGCCCCTGGTACGCCGTGAATGACATGGGGATCCTGCGCTGCTCGCATGACTACCTGCGAGTAACGGGAGACTTTAAGTGGCTGGACAAAAATTTGCAGGGCAAGACCATTCTTGAACACCTCGTCGACCACGCGCTCTACTGGAAAACGCTCGATAAGAATGGCGACGGCTTGGCGGACTACGGAGAACTTGACGACTTGTTAGAGGTGGTGAGCACGTACCTTCATGAAGTAGCCGCCATGAATGCCGGGAACGTTTACGGGATGCGCCTGGCGGCCGAACTATTGGGAAGCGCGGGTGAAACGACCAGGGCCGCACAGCTTCGCAGCGAAGCCAAGCAGCTGGCCAACCGCATCAACCAGATGCTTTACGTCCAGGGCAAGGGCTGGTGGAAATGCCGCCAGCCGGACGGAAGCTACAACCAGGTTCGGCATTGTTTCGACTTGCTCACCGTCCTCGATACCATGTTCGAGGACCTGAGCGAGGCTCAGAAACGGGAAATGAGCCATTTTTTCTGGAGCCAGCTCTATTCTCCTTTATGGATGCACGCTCTTTCCCCCGACGACCCGGACGCCACCTGGAACCTGCGCGCCGACCACAGCTGGCTGGGAGCCTACACGGCCTGGCCCTCGATGACGGCGAAGGGCTTGTACAAGATTGATGCTTCCTCACGCGTGGCTCAGTGGGTGAAGGGACTGGCCAAATCCGCCAACCAGGGACCCTTTGGGCAGGCCATGATTGTGGAAAGCGTCTTTCCCCCGAAGAACGGCGGGGCGACGAAAACTCCCTTGGACCAGCCTTACGGCAACAACTGCGCCTGCGTATCCGGCGGCAGCTTCATGGATCTCGTGATCGACTCGATTTTTGGCGCGAACTTGACGCTCTATGATGGAGTCCAAGTTCAATCGCGGCTGGCAGACTTTGACCCGCGAGCAAAGCTCCTCAGCGTGCACCACCAAGGAGAGCGATATACCATAACCTCCACGGCAAAGCCGCTGCAAATAAGTTAGCGCGGGGAAAGGGCCTGCCGGGCAGGATCGTCGGCGAGCAGCCCAGCGATCGCGTGTACCCGAACGCCAGAGAGTCCTTCTCCGAGCTTCCCTTGACAGCATCCTGTTTGGCGTAAAGAATGTTCACGTCACGGCGTCGGCTGAGATTTCACTTCTTGGCTCTGCTCCCACGAGCAAACCGACCGCGACAGCCTCATGAAAGGAAGGATCCGTGCTCTATCCCATCTCCCAGGTTCGAAATTTTGTGGTCGGGCTGGACCACCCCGAATGCGTCGCGGTAGGCAAGGACGGCACCCTCTACTCAGGCGGTGAGGGAGGTCAGGTTTATCGGATTTCCGCGGATGCCAAGAAAATAGAAGTCATCGCAAACACCGGAGGCTTCTGCCTGGGGGTTACCCTCGACCAGGAAGAAAACATCTACGTTTGCGACATGGGCGTCAAGGCTCTCCTCAAAGTAACCCGCCGCGGGAAGGTCTCCAAGCTCGCGGATGCCGCCAGCGGGCGCAAGTTTGTTTCCCCCAATTTCAGTGTTTTCGACTCCCAGGGCAATCTCTACTTCAGCGATTCGGGAGAGTGGAAGCAGGCGACCGGCGTTATCTACAAGCTCGAGGCAGGCGGCAAAGTCCGGTTGTTTTCTCCGGGACCGTTCCATTTTGCCAACGGCCTCGCCCTGGACACCTCTGAGCAATACCTCTACGTGGTGGAAAGCAATCTCGACCGCGTAGTTCGCGTGCCGATCAAACCGAACGGCGCCGCCGGCGCTCCTGAGGTCTACGCCGATGGACTGGTCCGGCTGCCCGACGGTCTAGCCTTTGACGTTCACGGCAACCTCTACGTCACCACATATGCCACAAACTGCATCTACCGGGTCTCGCCCAGCCGCCAGATCGAATTGGTTTGCCAGGACGTAGAAAACCTGCTGCTGTGCCAAGCCACCAATTGCGCTTTCGGCGGACCCAACTTCGATCAATTGTATGTGTTGGCAATCTCGGAAGGAATCATATTTCCGTGCTGGACCTACGCGTGCAAGGGCAGCCGTTGTGGTGCCATCGCGCGCCGGCACAACCGGGCAAGGTGAGTTCCCCTCCCGAAGCGGCGGCACATTAGTCACTCAAGTTCGCGAAGATTGCCTCGGGAGTGGGCGGACTCCAAAACATCAGAAAGGCGGCCATGGACTTCCAGGGAAAAGTTGTGATGGTGACCGGCGGAGGATCGGGCATCGGCAAGGCAGCGGCTCGGGCATTCGCGGAAAGAAACGCGACGGTTGCCATCGTCGATCGCGACACCGAAGCTGGCCGGGAAAGCGCTAACAGCTTGAAGAAAGAAGGAGGCAAGGCGGCTTTCTTCTCTGCCGACGTCAGTTCGGGTTCTCAGGTGGAGAAGTTGATTCCTCAAATTGTCGCCGAGTTTGGCGGCATCGATATTCTTGTGAACAGCGCTGGGATTCAGCGCTATGGAACAGTCACCTCCCTTTCCGAAGAACAGTGGGACGAGGTCTTGAACGTCAATTTGAAGAGCGCCTTCCTGGTGTGCAAGCACGCGATTCCGGAAATGATCACGAGGGGTGGAGGGGCGATTGTCATTGTGGGATCGACACAGTCGGTGGCGGCGCTGCGCAATTCGGCTCATTACATCGTCAGCAAACACGGCCTGCTGGGGCTCACCCGAAGCATCGCTCTGGACTACGGAGGACAGGGTGTCCGGGCCAACTGTGTCCTTCCCGGCGCCATTGACACGCCCATGCTCCGCTGGTCCGCCAGCCTCGACCCCGACCCTCAAAAGGTTCTGGAAGCCTGCGACCGCATGCACATCCGGGGCAAAATGGGACGCCCGGAAGAAGTGGCCAACGTCATCATGTTTTTAGCCAGCGATCTGGCATCCTTCGTGACAGGCTCAGCTATGTTGGTGGACGGCGGACTGCTGGTTCCCATCGGCGGCATGACCTTCACGGAATCGGGTACCGGATCAACCGAAGCTTAAGGAGAAGCAAAAATGGCGAAAGAAGAACATTCGAGTGAGACAGGAATTGGACATCTTACGCGCAGGGATTTCTTGGCCGGAGTCACAAGCGCCGGCATCAGCTTGGCTGCCCCAGTCGCCGCCCATCCGGCGCTTCCGGGAGAAAGACCCGCTCCGGCGAAAATTAAAGGCACGACCCTTTGGCAAATCGGCACGTTCAATGAGTCTTCCTTTGAGTTCAAGCGACAAGTCGATTTTAGCAACCCGGACGATAACCCGGTCTTCACCGTAGGCCAAAGTAGCGCGGAAATGGACTGGCCCCCCGCTCAGCCGGGTTCGGAGAACAAGTCCAAAGGCGGCCGCCCCCACCCTTATTCCATCATCTTCGATCTGCCGCACGCTCCCCATGGACGTTACACCTTGACGGTCTCCGCCTTGTGCCGTACAGATCGGGTCCCCAATCTACTGGTCGAACTGAATGGCCAGAAAGGTTTGTTCTATTTTGACCGCAAACTGATTTACTCCACCGGCGACTTTGGATTTGACTTTCCTGTTCAAGGCAAGACCGAGTTGGCTATAGTTCTCCCCACCACGATCCTGCGGCAAGGACAAAATAGGCTGGCCTTGATCGCCTTCGACGATCCTAAGGACGGAGAGAGCGACTCCGAGCTTTCTTATGATGCATTGCGCCTGACTCACGAAAGCAGCGCGCAGGCGCCGTCACAACCCGTCGTGCGAGTCGAACCCACGATCTTCTACAAGGAGGAAAAGGGAGTGTTGGGCGAGATCACAAACGTGACGGCGACCATCCCGGCAAAGTTTGACAATGCGAAAGTGGCTCTCACCGTCAACGGCCAACAACTCCATGGAACCATTCCCGGGGAACGTGACTTTGGAGAATACCGCGTGGAACTGAATCTGCCCGCGCTTTCAAAACCCGCTGACGCCTCGGTCCGCATGAATCTGAATGGCAAGGAATTCAGATGGAACGTCACCGTCACCCCCAAACGGAAGTGGACCCTCTACTTTGTTCCCCAAGAGCACCTGGATATTGGCTATACCGACTACCAAGCCAAAGTTATGGACCTCCATAACCGAAATCTCGACAAATTGGCTGGAAAATTGCGCGCTCACCCCGAAATGCGCTGGAGCCTGGACGGTTCGTGGATCGCTGAACAATACCTGGCCACCAGAAACGAGTCCGCACGCAAGGAGTTTCTCGCTCTGGTTCGCGAAGGGAAGATTTCAATCCCGGCTCAAAACGCCAATCTACTCACCGGCTACGCGACCCTTGAGGAGTTGATCCGCTCCAAAATGTACACGCATCGCCTGCATCGCGAGTTGGGCATACCCTTTGACTTTGCAAATATCACGGACGTCCCTAGCTATAGCTGGTCCTACGCTTCGATTTTGAGGGCAATGGGCATCAAATACTTCGCGGCAGCCAGCAATAACGCTCGCGCGCCCATCCTGATCTACGGGCGCTGGAATGAGAAGTCTCCTTTCTGGTGGCAAGGACCCGATGGCTCCAAGGTCCTGATGGCTTACACACGGCAGTATTCCCAGCTCTGGTTCACTTGCGGGCTGCCGCCTCGGGAAGCTTCTGCCCGGCAGTCTCTTCCGACCTTCTTCCAGGCTTATGAGTCGCCGGATTACAAACCCGACATCGCCCTTCTGTACGGGAGCCAAGCTGAAAACAGCGACCTGATTCCCGGCGAGGAATCCTTCGTTAAAAGCTGGAATACCAAATACGCTTATCCCAAGTTTGTGATTGCAACGTTCCCGGATTATTTCCACGCCATTGAAAAGAATTACGGGACGGAACTTGAAACCGTCATTGGGGACGGCGGCCCGTATTGGGAGGATGGGCTGGGAACCGACGCCTGGTACGGGGCCATTGATCGCAGCACCCAGCAGCGCGCCTTATCGGCCGAGAAAAGTAACACCATCGCCAACTATCTGGTCTCAACCCTGGCGCCGCCTCGCGAGCTGCTCGACCGCATGTGGTCCCAGCTGGTCATGTACGCGGAGCACACGTGGACTTATTGGGGAGGGTATAGGAGACCCGAGAGCGAGGAGTCCATCGCGCAGCTCAAGACAAAAGATCATCGGGTACGAGACAGCTATCAGGCCGCAAACTCGATCCTGGAACAATCCCTCAGCGAAATTGCCAACCAGGTCCACATGCCTTCGTCTTCCCTCATGATCTTCAATTCTCTCAACTGGAAGCGCAGCGAACTGGTGGAAATGGATCTAGACGACGGATTGGCGATTCAGGAGTATTCCGGCATGCAGCCGGTCCCGCTCGAAATCCTGCGTCGCGGCCCCGGCTATAACCATGTTCGCTTCCTGGCGTCAGATGTGCCATCGTTTGGCTTCAATTGCTACAAGATCGTCCCTGAATCAAAGACCGCCGCGGCGCCTCGCGAAGAACCTACCGAGTCCGGCGACGATGGCGTAATGGAAAACAGCTTTTATCGCATCCAGATCGATCCCTCGTCCGGGGCCATCGAAAGCCTCCAGGACAAGGAACTGGGTCGCGAACTCGTGGACGCTTCCAGTCCCTATCGTCTTAACCAGTACCTCTACGTGACAGGAGGCGACGTACTCCGCACGCAGATTAATTACATCCTCAGCACCGTGCCGGTTGCCAAGCTGAGCATCAGCCCTTCGGCGGATGGACGCGTTCTGAGGAAGCGGCGAACCCCTTATGGACAGATTCTCACCGTGTCATCGAGCGGTCTCAACGCTCCCTCGATTGAAACCGACATCATCCTGTTCGATCACGAAAAGAAGATCGTGCTGGTCAACCGCCTCAAGAAACGTCCTGTAACCCACAAAGAAGCCATCTACTTCGCTTTCCCCTTTGCGATTCAGGAACCCGTCTTCAACTACGAGATTCAGAACGGCTGGGTGGACCCTGCGCGCGACATGCTGAAGGGAGCGGGGGTTGAGTGGTTCACAATCCAACATTGGGTAAAAGTAGCGGGACAGGGCTTGGAAGTTGGAATTGTTCCGATTGACGCTCCCTTAGTGACGCTGGGCGACATCAATCGCGGAGTCTGGCCGAGAGAGTTCGATCCCAAGAGTTCCACGATCTTCTCTTACGTCATCAACAACTACTGGCGAACCAATTTCCGGCGCGTGCAGGGCGGCGACTTTACGTTCCGCTACGCGCTGACCAGCGGGCGTTCGCTCGCCCCCACGGATATGGCGCGGTTCGGCCGGGCTGCCATGACGCCCCTTGAACTGAATGAAGTGATTAAGAACGACAAGTGGGACGATCCCAGCCGCCCCCTGCCGCCTCAGCCAACCAGCTTTCTGGAGGTCGATGCGGCCAACGTGGCGGTGGAGAATTGGAAGGTGGCTGAAGACGCGCAAGGGACGGTACTGCGTCTCTTGGAGGTTGGAGGCCGCCCCGCTACCGCCCGCCTGCGATTCCCGCTCCTGAACTTGCACCGCGCATGGCGAACAACCGCCATGGAAGTCAACCAGGAAGAGATCAGCGTGCAGGATCAATCGTTAGAAGTGAAACTGAAGCCACATGAGATCGTGACCCTGCGGGTCTTGGCGTCCACAGCATCGAGCTAAAGCAGCGCCATCACAATTGGAAACGGCTACACCAGCGGACGGGAAAGCTGCCTTCTTAACAGAGTGGTCTCCCGCGGGACGGCGCGGATCAAAAACGCACCTTGACCGAGACTATTTCTCGGGCTTTAAGAGGCACGTTGACGACTGCATCGCTCACGTCGAATGCCTCCAAATCCTTTTCAATGGGAGATGTTCGGTGGGCTGATACTGGTTTGAGGGTTTTAAAGGCCAACGGAACGGTCGAATTCTCCGGCCGTAGATTTTGGATGCGGACGACAATTCCGTTTCCGTCCTCTGCGGGCTTGGCGGTCAAAAGCGCTCCGGCATCCTCAGGAATCGAGAGAAATTGCCCGGAAGAATCTCCGAGCCGCAGCCGGTCCCTCAAAACGATAGGCGGCGTCACGGCCTCTGCCGCAAAAGGCGCGGCCGCGGCGTCATCACCGGAACCCGCATGCGTGGTCAGCCGGTAGCGGAGCGGGATTTCTCCTCCCTGGCTCGCCTTGAAGTTCACCATCCAGTGATTGTTCAGAGCCCAGGACATCAGGGCGGGACCTTCCGGCTCAAGCTGTTCGGCCCAGCGGTTGGTGGTGATTCCGCCCAACTGCACGAGCGGCGCATCCAGCGGAACCCAGGTCACGCCGCGAGCGCCGTCGCTCACGTCCACCCAGCGCTGGACCGGATAATAGTCGCGGACGGTCCCTGGCAGTTGGTCCTGGTTTGGAGTGCAAGGGACGCCGTTCAAATCTACGCGGAATTGCGGCTCGCCTAAGTTAAAGGGGAATGCGATGAAAACCGCCTCCGCTTCCGTGTGGTGCTCCTTATCCAGGAGCCAATCCACTGCAAGTACTTTCTGACGGCTGTTCAGAGAAAAGGTAACGGCGGCCCGGTGAACACCCGGCGCGGAGATTTCAACTTGGATTGAAGCGCGCCCGAGTTCGACCCGCGGGGGATGCACGTTCACGGCGGTTGCGGTCATTTGAAGAAAGGGAACATTGGTTCCCCAAGCGCCAAAGTCTTCCTTGGAGAAATCCGCCTGGAAAAGAACGTCCCGGCCGTTCGCGGCGTCCACCCGCTCGTAAACCACCTGCCCGAGACCCCAGTCACGATACTTTCCGGCGAAGTTGTGCCCGGACTCTTTGTCGGTCCACTCGGATAGGACGCCGGTCGCGGGATCGATGCGCACCCGGTAAAAAGAGTTCTCAATTGAGTCCTCTCCGGCGCGGAGGTCTTCCCCACGCGGTTCTGCGGAAAGAGGAAGAAAAGCGTACCCCCACCCCGGGACCTGTCCTTCCACGCGTCGCAGGGCCGTTGCGGGCCGGTTGCCTCCCCAGGGAACGTCCGGCGGGAAAAACATCTCGAGCATTCCGGCCGGAGCCGTGCGGCCACGCAATTCCGGCTCCTGCACCATCACCGAACGGGTCCAGGGCAAGGTGTTGATCACCAGGAGTTCTGAAAACCCGGAAGACGGGTACGCTTCCTCGGGAGTCAAGCTTCCAAGATTGAATTCGCCCGCAGGCCCCAAGCCGGACCATTGATCGGCAAGCCCGTGCGCCGCGCGAGCCAGAACGTCGTGAGCTTCCAGCGCAGCGCTATAGGCAAAGCAGGCCTTGCGATTCCACTGCGACTTTGTAAACAAGGTCTGCGGCGCAGCGATACTGGAGAATGCTCCCCAAGTGTGCTCGTCATAGAGCGTCGCTTGCTCATAAATATTCCGCAGGCACGCAGCATCCCACCGTCCCGGGCCCACGCTTCGCAGCCACGCTTCCATAAATTCGCCCGCCAAGAGCAACTCGTGCGTCTGGCGATTCAGTCCCGTCTCGTAAGCGCTGGAGGCCACGCCGTCCGACCACCAGTCCGTCCAGTCGCCCCGCCAGGTAGGAAGCGATTTGCCGTGTTCCGTGCGGAGGAAATCGCCGAACTCCGTGACCGTAGAAATAACCAGACGCGGGGCGCGGCCTTCCTCATTCCATTTCCTCACAAACTCAGGAAAGCGCGGGTCCGGAGGGCCATTGTCCACGCGTGTGGGGTGCGTGGCTTCACAGCACAGGAAATCGAATGGATAACTTGGGTCGTTTTCGAGTCTGGAAATGATCGGCGGCAGAAACCGGTCAGCCCACTTGATGTTGCCCAGCCCCGCCACGCTGCGGCCGAACAGGTAGTGGTAGCCGTTCCAGACCAGGATGCGGTTCCGCGACGGCCCCTCCCACCAAAAGGCGCTGGGGCGAGGCTTGGGCGCCCCGCCACGAATGGGGTTGATTGCCAGCGTTAGAAAATCGATTCCAATGGCGGGAAGCAGGTCCGCAAAGACCCAGCTAATGCCGTTGACGTCGTCCTGCATGGCGGAGCGGACGGCAAGGCCGTAATCCTCCCTCAGGCGGCGAACAGCATACAACGAGCGGTGCATCTGCTCCAGGTTGAGCAGCGGAGTCAGGTTGTACTGCATGCCCGCGATGTCAACGGCTCCGGCATTGCTCCAGCGCTGGAACCTCTCGACTTGCTTGGAAGAAGCGTTCCGCAGGTAACGCTCAAGCGGTCCGGTAGTCTCGCACACCCAGCGATATCGGGCGCCTTCAGGGTTGTCCGCCGTCGCCTCAATCAAGTCCAGCGCTTGTTCAATAAATTCCCGATGCTGCCGGAAGCAGACGTCCTGAAAGTCTGTGAAGCCAATATCGGTATGGCTATGGTTGATGATAAAAAGCGTCTTGATCGGCAGCATGGAGGGTCACCTTAGCCACATTATTGTGCGCTTCTCGATGCCGAATCTTCCGCCTGGCAGGATATTCTGCCAGCTAAGAACTGCAAACTTCCTCGAAAATATTCCGCCACGGCCCGCGCAAAAACGCGGCAAGAAGGCCGCTCAGAACTTCTCGCGCTCCAAAACGGAAATCAGCCCTCGCATATAACCTAGCGCGTAGGCCATTCCTGCGTACCAGGGAGCGTCGCAGGTCATCTGAGGCGTGTGATCGGGAATCATTACGCCGTCGAAATTGTTCTTCATGTAGATCTTCATGGCGCGTACAAAATCGACATCGCCTTCATCAAGGAAAACTTCGTGATACTTGGGCACCTTGCCCCGCACGTTCCGGAAATGCACGTAAGCGATACTGCGCTGCCGCGTGTACTTATCGATGGCCTCGTAAACATCGCCACCCTGCATTTCCGCCGTGGTCCCCTGGCAAAATTCCAGGGCATTGTTGGGACTGGGGCAAATGTCCAGCAGCTTTTGAAAGAGTTCCGGGCGATAAATCAGCCGCGGCATCCCCCGCAGCGTAGGCATGGGCGGATCGTCAGGGTGCGCTGCCAGCCTGACTCCGGATTCTTCAGCCACCGGAACAACCGCCTTCAGAAAGCCTTCCAGCCGCTGCCAGAGTTGTTCTGACGTCGGGGGCTTAACGGTTCCCGGCGGAGCGTTGGAATCATAGGTCATGTTCCAAATCTGGCCGTTGGGAATAGGAGTTTCTTCGGGACCTTCCTTGCCAAGGAATCCCACCGACTCCGCGCCGCCGCGGGCATAGGGCCCGCGCACGTGCCCCCAGACACCCGTCAGGCTGAAGTTATATCCGAGCACAGGGATGCCCGCCTTGCCCAAGCGGCGGATGATCGTCTTGACATCCTCCAACTGCTTTTCCTTCTGCGGCCCGTCCAGAAGGACGTCGTACCAGTGCGAGGGGTCGAGATTCTCAATAGCCGCAAGTTCCAAGCCCTCCGCGTTGACGGCTTCCTTCAAGCCGTGCAGCTCTTCGTAAGTCCACAGCTGTCCCCGATGGTCGCTCACGCCCCAGTTTTTGACGCCGTCTGTGGCCGGAATTTCTTCCTTGCCCCAATAGTCCACCCAATGCGCCACAATATGAGTGGCGCCCGCCTGCTTGGCAAAGCGAAAATTATCCGGCGTCAGCATGTGACGGTAAAGCCCTAGTCCGATTTTCATGGTTAGATTCTACATCCCCTTCCCGCGGGTTCAACAGTCAAAGTTGTGGAAGTGATTTCCCGGCTGGAGTTTCTACAGCGACCAATTCTCTCTGGTGTGTTCAGTCAGAAAGCTTCTGATGCATGCAGATTAGTTCTGAAGATTCTGAGGGTGGAGAGCATCCGCGAATGTTGGGTATCACTCTCCGCGTATTGGTCGGAAATAGTCAGATGACAGATGCCAAAGTGGCGGAGAGGGTGGGATTCGTACCATGCCCACCCGCTCACAACATGCAAGTTACAGATTTTATGATAAGCCAGAAACGCTGAAAAGTGGCAAAACGCCAGTCGGAGGTACACGGCAGGTACACGCCTTGACGAAAGCGATTCAAGCCAATTCCTCAGCCGTAGCCTGCGTTCTTTGCCGCAGCTTAACGTTTCTAGTTTTGGTTCAGATGAGGGGGTTCTGCTCCCAATTTTCTATCAGTCCGACCTGTTCGGCTAGAGCCTCGGGATATTCGCCTCATTGGGCTATGAGTTCGATTTCCTCAAAGCAGATTCACAATTTGCTCGGGCTGATACCTCTTCCTGGACGTGACCGGTTCTCCTCATGTAAATTCTGTCGGAGTTCATTTGATTGTACCAATACCACCGGTCGCGTCAAAACTCTGGCGTGCCCTGAAACAAATTGGCCTGAGATTTGCTCCTTGTCCACCCGTCTCGAAGAAAGCATTCAATACAGATGACTACGATCTCCAGCCGATTGTGTGTGCTGCCTTTCGTCTCCAATGGTTCTCGGCAGGTGATGTTTGATGGCCACTGATTCGCCCGGATCAGTGGCCATCAGAAGCCCGGCATCATGTTTTCTTGTGCTTGCAGCCAGTC
>JBJKQF010000050.1:0-14596 GCA_046705545.1 Terriglobia bacterium | reverse complement strand
TTTGCAGGAGGGTGGAATGCACACGCGCGGAGAAAACCTGCTGCTCCGCGTCTATCAGCAAGGCTTCGCCGTTCGGCTGGCACGTTGCGGCCCCGTCTATACCAAGTCCACCAACAATTGGTACGAGGTGACGAGTGCCAAGAGCCGGCCCGCCATGTTGAAGCAGTCCATCCGCTACGACGGCAACCAGGTGCAGGACACCTACGAACTGCGGCTGGACAACACCTTGCCCAAGCGCGACCCGCGCGACCGCAATCCCGGCGTGGGCGGATGCCGCTAACCAAGACACACCCTAAGCCGGCGATGAGGCGCTTTTTCCTTCTCTTTTTGGCTGTGATAGACTATGAACACAGATGAAAAGCGGGGCAAGAAGCAATGGAAGGCGAATGATTTCTATTGGGCGATGAGCCATGACGCCCGGCGCGCAAAGATGCGCTTCCAGCCGGGCCATCGGAGGAGCATTTCTTGCTCCACCGGGCCGCTTGATGCGCGGCCCCTGTGACGCAGCTTCGGTTTAATCGCAGCTGCCTGAAAAACAATTTTAGAAGGAGGATTTTATGGGAACTTCACCTGCTACTGCCAAAGGAGGCACAATGCCGTTTTCTCTTCCCAGCCTGCCGTACGCGACAGACGCTCTGGAACCGTCCATTGACAAGATGACTATGGAAATCCACCATGGGAAGCACCATGGCGGATACGTCACTAAGCTGAACAAGGCGCTGGAATCAGCGCCGGATCTTGCCAGCAAGACCGTTGAGGAGTTGCTGGCCAACAACTGCGCCATCGTTCCGGAAAATATCCGCACGGCCGTCCGCAACAACGGCGGCGGCCACGCCAACCATTCTCTGTTCTGGACCATTATGGGGCCCCAAAAAGGCGGACAGCCCAGCGGCCAGATTGCCGAAGCTCTCAAGAGCACCTTCGGCGGATTTGACCAGTTTAAGGAGAAGTTCGCCGCCGCCGCCACCACTCGCTTCGGCTCTGGTTGGGCGTGGCTGGTGAAGGACGGCGCCGGCAAGCTGGACATCTACTCCACCGCCAATCAGGATAGCCCTCTGATGGAAGGGAAGTTTCCGGTGCTGGGGCTCGACGTTTGGGAGCACGCTTACTACCTGAAGTACCAGAACCGCCGGCCCGAATACATTACGGCCTGGTGGAACGTGGTCGATTGGGCTGCCGTCGACAAGCGCTTCGCCAGCGGCAAGTAACTTCCACTGCCAAGAACCGCGTGCAGGCTATGGGGATGCATTCCCCATAGCCTGCGCTTTTTTGCGGCCGCTAAGAAAAGCCCTTCAAACGCTGTCGCGCTCGTGGCGGTTACTTCCGGTCCTCCGGTTCCGCGATCAATTCCACGTCGAGGGTGATTTTAACCTCGTCGCCCACCATCACGCCTCCCGTTTCGAGCGCTTGATTCCAGGTAAGTCCGAAATCCTTCCGGTTGATCTTCGTCGACGCCGAGGCGCCGACTCGCGTGAAGCCCCAAGGGTCTTTCACAGGCGGCGTCGGCCCTTCGACTTCCAGCGTGACTTCGCGCGTAGCGCCGCGGATGGTTAAGTCGCCTGTCAATTTCAGGCCATCAGCTCCTTTTTCCGCCCGCTTGGACTTGAAGGTGATCGCGGGGTAGTTCTCAGCGTCGAAGAAGTCGGCGCTCTTCAAGTGCTTGTCGCGGTCGGGCTCGCGAGTGTTGATTGTATTCACGTTGATTTGGGCCTCGCCCTCGAGGTCTTGCGGCTGCCCGGGATCGAACCGCACCTGCCCGTTGACCTCCGTGAACTCCCCTTTGACGTTCGAGATCATGAGATGACGGACGGAGAATTGCGCGTGGGAATGCGCGGGATCGATCTTCCAGGTCGTAATTCCGGTTTGGACTGCCGAAGCTTGCTGTGTCTGTGCCATGGTGCACCTCCTAGGGAATCAGATGACTTACAACGAATATCGTTACAACAAATATTTACCCCAAAAAAAGACTACCCCTCACGGCCCCGGACTTTTTCCAGCAGGGCGGAAAGCTTGCGGAGCTCCCCCCGTCTCATGTGCCGGAAAAGGCTCTGGTTCAGGTCAGCAAGGGGCTGGTCGAGCTTGCCCAAAAGCAGCAGTCCCTGCCGGGTGATCCGCGCCGTGACCACGCGCCGGTCCCGGGTGCCCCGCGAGCGCGTTATAAGTTCTCTCTTTTCCAGGCGGTCGAGCAGGCGGGTGATGTCGGGATCGTGCGTCACCATGCGGCTGCCGGTCTCGCCGCAGGTGAGTCCCTGGGTCCCGGCCCCGCGCAGGATGCGAAGGACGTTGTATTGCGTTGTGGAAAGCCCCGCGGCCCGCAGCAGGCCTTCAACCTGCTGGGAGAGCGCGTCGCCGGTGCGCAGCAGGTTGAGGAAGACTTCCTCTTCAAGGCTCGCAAAGGGAGCCTTTTGCTTGATCTCAGCCTGGAGTTTCTTGCCCATGGGGTGAGTATAGTTGTTATAACGAATATTGTCAAGGCAGGCGATTGTGGGCAGGACCACCGGGAGAGCCCGAAAACCTCGCAGATGGGGCCCTTCCCGCGGAGGGAACTTATTCGAATTTCCCCTTGACTTGAAGGATGCGCGGTGGGAGATTTTACTTCGTCAGAGGCCAGAGACTCAACAGGGGTGCTTGTGAGGCGTCCCCGCGCAGCGGCTGAACCAGAACCGGTTCTTGATCTGATCCTGTTTGTTCCTCATTGATTCCTCTAGTTTTCCTCGCAATCCCCCCTTACTCGAATCAGAAGTACCGCTATCCATTGTCTCGCGAAGCATGAGAACTCTTGACTGCTCTCTCTTTGGAGAGAGTGGGGAGAAGCATTCCATTCCTACGGCGCAAGACATGAAATTCAAATGCTTGGGAGGAGGGGACTATGATCGGCATGAACTTCGGTGCATTTCTGGTTGTTCTGGTGGCGAGTGCGATTGCCGCATTTGTGCTTCATTACTTGATTCGTTACCGCGTCTTGAGTGGTTTTGACGGTTTTCTGAGCAAGTGGGTAATAGGCTGGGTCGGCGCATGGCTTGGCACCCCAGTGCTTGGGCATTGGTTTGGCGCGCTTCAACTGGCGCATGTCTACCTGATCCCGGCGCTTGTGGGAGCCTTCGCCACCGCCTTTATGGGAGCGAGTTTCTGTAAGGTCCTGGCGAAGGTCAATACGCACGCGACCCAAGGAGCGACGGCGGCCGGTAAGCTCGTCTAAATCCCAGAGGGACATAAAGGCCAGCCCGAAGACTCATGCGGGAAGAGCACTTTTTAGCTTCGAGGCGGGTAGCGGGGATTAGTGTGTGTCCTCCCGGCCTGTGCGGTGCGTGACGGCGGAGTCTGTTGCACCTGTGACCACGTCGATTTCACTCACGCTTCGCCTCTTTGCCCCGCGGGGCAAGACGTTCCAGCGCCCATTGGGCGTGCTCGCGCACCACGGCATCGCCGTGACGGGAGAGTTCCTCAAGCTTGGGGGCAAAGCGGCGGTCGCCGGAATTGCCCATCGTCACCGCCAGGTTGCGCAGCCAGCCGCGGTATTTGGGACGCTGGAGGGGCGAGCCTGCAAGCTCGCGGCGAAAGTCCTCCTCGCTCAGTTGCGCCAGAGTCTCAAGCGAAGGATTGAAGAGCGAAAAGCTGCGCTCTCCGCGCTCGGGCGAGTCTCCATCGTGTTGCGCGCTTGAGCCGCCGAGTTTTATCTCGAGCGGCTGGAAAGCGGGCAGGTGAGTTATCGCTCCGCCGGCGCGACCCAATCCCTTGGAATCGCTGCGATCCGCCCCTGGAGCGAGTTTGGGTTTACGGCCCTCAGGGCTCCTGTTCCAGGGGCAGACGTCCTGGCAAATGTCGCACCCAAAAACGTTCGCGCCGATGGCGGGCCGGTGCTCTTCCGGAATGGAACCTTTCAGCTCGATGGTGAAGTAGGCGATGCAACGCGAAGCGTCCATCACGTGGGGCTTGACCAACGCTCCGGTGGGGCAGGCGTCCAGGCAGCGCGTGCAACTCCCGCAGCGGTCGGCCGCCGGAAGGTCGGGCTCAAGCGCCAGATTGGTCAGCACCACGCCCAGAAAAAACCAGGAGCCTTTGGCTTGATTGATGAGGCACGTATTCTTTCCCACCCAGCCGATGCCGGAGTAGCGGGCAAAGGCGCGCTCTACCACGGGTCCGGTATCCACGTAAACGCGCGTTTCCGCGCCCGGGGCCAGATTTTCAATGCTTGCTCTCAACTCCTCCAGCTTGCCGCGGAGGATGTCGTGATAGTCCCGCCCCCAGGCATAACGCGAAATCCACCCGCGCGGAGAATCCTCGCCGCCAGCTTGCTTAAGCTGAGACGGGGCAGCTTGATCTGCAGGACTGCCAGGGTGGTTTGCAACTTGCGTCGAATAGGGCAGCGGCGCGTTGTAGATGAGCCCCACGCAGACTACGGACTGGGCGGAGGGAAGTACCTGCCGGGGATCGTCGCGCTTGGGGTTCTGAAGGTAGTGCATTTCGCCGCCGTAGCCTTGTTCCACCCAGCGGCGCGCGAAGTCCAAATCTTTCCAGACATCGAGCGGGGCGATTCCGGCCAGATCAAAGCCGGCGGCCAAGGCTTTTTCCTTGACGAGGAGACTGAGAGACATCGTCTGAATATCATAGCGCACGGGATGAGAGGGCCGAGGAAATATCCGGTTGCGGGACCGAGGGGGCAAGCGCACTGATGCCACCTGCCGGAGGGTTACAACCGTGGCGGGACGTGCGACCGGTTTGAGGGAGTCATTCGGGCCCAATCCAAATCCAACATATTGAATTTCAAGGGGATTTTAGTGTTTCCGTTCACTGTGCTTTTACAGCCGTCTAACCCCAATTAAGCGCATTTCAGCACAATCTGCTTATATGCGGGCTGGGGGTTTCTTACAATTTATGCTGTCAGGTGTGTACATGAAAGCGCCGATGGCGAAGGGCGCTCAGCCCGGTCATCAGGCGCGGGAATTCTGAAGCGTCGAAATCGGGCAGGACGACCTGGACAATTAGAAGCCCCTTCGAAGGTTGCACTGGAATCCTTCGGGCACGAGATATTTACCGCGGGAGTTGTTCCCCTGCCGCTTTTGAATCGTTAATGGCGGGGATGCCTCGCAGAACGTGAAAGCGCCGCAACATCCAAGTGAAGGGTGGCGGCAGCTTACTTAAACCTTTAACGGAGAGAGGTACTGAGCTATGCCACGTATTCGAGGTCAGCGGGCCATGAAATATTTTGACCGGGCGGTTACCGGCGCCGCGGGCGCGGTGTTCAATTCCGTCCAATTTTTTAACAAATACAAACCTAATCCTTCCTTTACGCCGAAGTGGTCGGACAAGCCGCTGTTGAAGTCCTGGGAGAAGACCAAGCCGCGCCTAGGCTGGCCGCGCGAGACGGACTCTCTTTGTCCGGGCTGCGTGAAGGAAGCGCGTGAGCGCATTCTGAACGGCGACCAGGAATGGCAAACGCTTCTGTCGGAAAAAGTGGGCGAGATCAAGGCCCACATCATCGAGCGCGACGGCCAGGTCTGGATGGTGAAGGACTGTCCCATCCACGGCCATTACGAAGACATCATGGCTGTGGACGTCAACTTCCTGAAATGGATCGAGCAGAATTTCCCCGGCCGCGATATCCGCTCGCACAACGATGAGACATTGCACAACCATGGCTCCAGTACCATTCGGCACGGCCGCGGCTCAGTGCTGACGGTGGACTTGACCAACCGCTGCAACATGATGTGCGATCCCTGCTTTATGGACGCCAACCAGGTGGGCTTTGTGCACGAGCTGACCTGGGAAGACATCAAGGAGATTTTGGACAACGCCACCAAGATCAAGCCGCGGCGGCAGATGTCTGTGCAGTTCTCCGGCGGCGAGCCGACCATGTCGCCCTATTTCATCGATGCGGTTCGTTACGCGCGCAAGATCGGCTTCAACAGCGTGCAGGCGGCCACCAACGGCATCGAATTCGCCAAGAGCAAGGAATATTGCAAGCAGGCTTTTGAGGCGGGACTGCGTTACGCCTACCTGCAGTTCGACGGCATCGGCAACGACGCCAACAGCCACCGCCAGGTGGCCAACCTGTTCGACGTCAAGCTGAAGGCCATTAACAACATGCACGATGCGGGCATCGAGATCATTCTGGTCACCACGCTGGTGAACGGCGTCAACAACGACCAGGTGGGCCCCATCATCAACTTCGCCCGCGAGAACCCCAAGAAGATCGCCTTTATCGCCTTCCAACCGGTTTCCTTCACGGGGCGCGATGAGGATGTGACGCCCGAGCGCCGCATGCGCCAGCGCTATACGCTTTCGCACATGGCGGCGGACGTGAAGAAGCAACTCGGCATCACGGAGCCCACGCGCGACTGGTTCCCGCTTTCGTTGATGGGCGCCTTCGCGGACTTTGCCGATCTGGTCCACGGCCCTGAAGCCCAGTGGGGCCAGGTTAGCTGCGGCTGCCACCCGAACTGCGGCGTGGGAACCGCCCTGATGGTCAACAAGGAAAACAAGGAATGGGCGCCGGTGCCGCAATTCCTGGACATCCCCGGCCTGGTGAAGGACATGCAGAAGATCACCGACTCGGGCCGCGGCAAGTGGTTCTCAAACTTCATGATGGGTCTGGCGCTGCTGAAGAACTATAAGCCGTTCGGCGCTCCTGCCAGCCTGGCTCTGGTGGACCTGCTGAAGAAGTTCGACAAATCGTTCGCTTTGACCGGTGAAAAGCGGGCCGACAAGGTCTACGGCGCTTCCAGCCCGAACCGTACCCTGGAAGACACCATGAAGCGCCGCTCCGATCCTTGGAACTTCCTCTTTGTTGCCGGCATGTGGTTCCAGGATCTGTTCAACTACGACTTCCGGCGCACGGAGATGTGCATCATTCCTTACGCCACGCAGCAGGGCGAGATTTCCTTCTGCGCGTACAACACGGGCATCGGCTGGCGGCAGATCATTGAGAACATGCACAAGAACGCCACGGTGGCCGAGTGGTATAAGTCCCACGGCAAGCATGAAATCTATGCCAGGGGTAAGGAAGTAAAGCTCGGCGACTTCCAGCACACGCTCACCATCAACGCGGAAGACGCAGCGCGGGTTCGCAACCATGAGCACGATATTCCCATGACCGCGGCAGAAGAAGAACGCGCCCGCCGCAAAGCCGCCTGGGAAGCGCAGCAAGCCCAGCAAGCGCGGCAGGTTTATGAGGAGATGGTGCTCAAGAAACCCAAGTCCGAGTTGGTGCAGATCGGGAGTGCCAAGCAAGCCGAGGATTCCGAAAAGGTCCACGCTTAATCCATTAACGAAGTTGAACCTCAAGGCCGCCTCCGGAGCTCCGGAGGCGGCCTTGAGGTTCAACTTCGTTAATGGATTAAGCGTGGACCTTTTCGGAATCCTCGGCTTGCTTGGCACTCCCGATCTGCACCAACTCGGACTTGGGTTTCTTGAGCACCATCTCCTCATAAACCTGCCGCGCTTGCTGGGCTTGCTGCGCTTCCCAGGCGGCTTTGCGGCGGGCGCGTTCTTCTTCTGCCGCGGTCATGGGAATATCGTGCTCATGGTTGCGAACCCGCGCTGCGTCTTCCGCGTTGATGGTGAGCGTGTGCTGGAAGTCGCCGAGCTTTACTTCCTTACCCCTGGCATAGATTTCATGCTTGCCGTGGGACTTATACCACTCGGCCACCGTGGCGTTCTTGTGCATGTTCTCAATGATCTGCCGCCAGCCGATGCCCGTGTTGTACGCGCAGAAGGAAATCTCGCCCTGCTGCGTGGCGTAAGGAATGATGCACATCTCCGTGCGCCGGAAGTCGTAGTTGAACAGATCCTGGAACCACATGCCGGCAACAAAGAGGAAGTTCCAAGGATCGGAGCGGCGCTTCATGGTGTCTTCCAGGGTACGGTTCGGGCTGGAAGCGCCGTAGACCTTGTCGGCCCGCTTTTCACCGGTCAAAGCGAACGATTTGTCGAACTTCTTCAGCAGGTCCACCAGAGCCAGGCTGGCAGGAGCGCCGAACGGCTTATAGTTCTTCAGCAGCGCCAGACCCATCATGAAGTTTGAGAACCACTTGCCGCGGCCCGAGTCGGTGATCTTCTGCATGTCCTTCACCAGGCCGGGGATGTCCAGGAATTGCGGCACCGGCGCCCATTCCTTGTTTTCCTTGTTGACCATCAGGGCGGTTCCCACGCCGCAGTTCGGGTGGCAGCCGCAGCTAACCTGGCCCCACTGGGCTTCAGGGCCGTGGACCAGATCGGCAAAGTCCGCGAAGGCGCCCATCAACGAAAGCGGGAACCAGTCGCGCGTGGGCTCCGTGATGCCGAGTTGCTTCTTCACGTCCGCCGCCATGTGCGAAAGCGTATAGCGCTGGCGCATGCGGCGCTCGGGCGTCACATCCTCATCGCGCCCCGTGAAGGAAACCGGTTGGAAGGCGATAAAGGCGATCTTCTTGGGGTTCTCGCGGGCGAAGTTGATGATGGGGCCCACCTGGTCGTTGTTGACGCCGTTCACCAGCGTGGTGACCAGAATGATCTCGATGCCCGCATCGTGCATGTTGTTAATGGCCTTCAGCTTGACGTCGAACAGGTTGGCCACCTGGCGGTGGCTGTTGGCGTCGTTGCCGATGCCGTCGAACTGCAGGTAGGCGTAACGCAGTCCCGCCTCAAAAGCCTGCTTGCAATATTCCTTGCTCTTGGCGAATTCGATGCCGTTGGTGGCCGCCTGCACGCTGTTGAAGCCGATCTTGCGCGCGTAACGAACCGCATCGATGAAATAGGGCGACATGGTCGGCTCGCCGCCGGAGAACTGCACAGACATCTGCCGCCGCGGCTTGATCTTGGTGGCGTTGTCCAAAATCTCCTTGATGTCTTCCCAGGTCAGCTCGTGCACAAAGCCCACCTGGTTGGCGTCCATAAAGCAGGGATCGCACATCATGTTGCAGCGGTTGGTCAAGTCCACCGTCAGCACTGAGCCGCGGCCGTGCCGAATGGTACTGGAGCCATGGTTGTGCAATGTCTCATCGTTGTGCGAGCGGATATCGCGGCCGGGGAAATTCTGCTCGATCCATTTCAGGAAGTTGACGTCCACAGCCATGATGTCTTCGTAATGGCCGTGGATGGGACAGTCCTTCACCATCCAGACCTGGCCGTCGCGCTCGATGATGTGGGCCTTGATCTCGCCCACTTTTTCCGACAGAAGCGTTTGCCATTCCTGGTCGCCGTTCAGAATGCGCTCACGCGCTTCCTTCACGCAGCCCGGACAAAGAGAGTCCGTCTCGCGCGGCCAGCCTAGGCGCGGCTTGGTCTTCTCCCAGGACTTCAACAGCGGCTTGTCCGACCACTTCGGCGTAAAGGAAGGATTAGGTTTGTATTTGTTAAAAAATTGGACGGAATTGAACACCGCGCCCGCGGCGCCGGTAACCGCCCGGTCAAAATATTTCATGGCCCGCTGACCTCGAATACGTGGCATAGCTCAGTACCTCTCTCCGTTAAAGGTTTAAGTAAGCTGCCGCCACCCTTCACTTGGATGTTGCGGCGCTTTCACGTTCTGCGAGGCATCCCCGCCATTAACGATTCAAAAGCGGCAGGGGAACAACTCCCGCGGTAAATATCTCGTGCCCGAAGGATTCCAGTGCAACCTTCGAAGGGGCTTCTAATTGTCCAGGTCGTCCTGCCCGATTTCGACGCTTCAGAATTCCCGCGCCTGATGACCGGGCTGAGCGCCCTTCGCCATCGGCGCTTTCATGTACACACCTGACAGCATAAATTGTAAGAAACCCCCAGCCCGCATATAAGCAGATTGTGCTGAAATGCGCTTAATTGGGGTTAGACGGCTGTAAAAGCACAGTGAACGGAAACACTAAAATCCCCTTGAAATTCAATATGTTGGATTTGGATTGGGCCCGAATGACTCCCTCAAACCGGTCGCACGTCCCGCCACGGTTGTAACCCTCCGGCAGGTGGCATCAGTGCGCTTGCCCCCTCGGTCCCGCAACCGGATATTTCCTCGGCCCTCTCATCCCGTGCGCTATGATATTCAGACGATGTCTCTCAGTCTCCTCGTCAAGGAAAAAGCCTTGGCCGCCGGCTTTGATCTGGCCGGAATCGCCCCGCTCGATGTCTGGAAAGATTTGGACTTCGCGCGCCGCTGGGTGGAACAAGGCTACGGCGGCGAAATGCACTACCTTCAGAACCCCAAGCGCGACGATCCCCGGCAGGTACTTCCCTCCGCCCAGTCCGTAGTCTGCGTGGGGCTCATCTACAACGCGCCGCTGCCCTATTCGACGCAAGTTGCAAACCACCCTGGCAGTCCTGCAGATCAAGCTGCCCCGTCTCAGCTTAAGCAAGCTGGCGGCGAGGATTCTCCGCGCGGGTGGATTTCGCGTTATGCCTGGGGGCGGGACTATCACGACATCCTCCGCGGCAAGCTGGAGGAGTTGAGAGCAAGCATTGAAAATCTGGCCCCGGGCGCGGAAACGCGCGTTTACGTGGATACCGGACCCGTGGTAGAGCGCGCCTTTGCCCGCTACTCCGGCATCGGCTGGGTGGGAAAGAATACGTGCCTCATCAATCAAGCCAAAGGCTCCTGGTTTTTTCTGGGCGTGGTGCTGACCAATCTGGCGCTTGAGCCCGACCTTCCGGCGGCCGACCGCTGCGGGAGTTGCACGCGCTGCCTGGACGCCTGCCCCACCGGAGCGTTGGTCAAGCCCCACGTGATGGACGCTTCGCGTTGCATCGCCTACTTCACCATCGAGCTGAAAGGTTCCATTCCGGAAGAGCACCGGCCCGCCATCGGCGCGAACGTTTTTGGGTGCGACATTTGCCAGGACGTCTGCCCCTGGAACAGGAGCCCTGAGGGCCGTAAACCCAAACTCGCTCCAGGGGCGGATCGCAGCGATTCCAAGGGATTGGGTCGCGCCGGCGGAGCGATAACTCACCTGCCCGCTTTCCAGCCGCTCGAGATAAAACTCGGCGGCTCAAGCGCGCAACACGATGGAGACTCGCCCGAGCGCGGAGAGCGCAGCTTTTCGCTCTTCAATCCTTCGCTTGAGACTCTGGCGCAACTGAGCGAGGAGGACTTTCGCCGCGAGCTTGCAGGCTCGCCCCTCCAGCGTCCCAAATACCGCGGCTGGCTGCGCAACCTGGCGGTGACGATGGGCAATTCCGGCGACCGCCGCTTTGCCCCCAAGCTTGAGGAACTCTCCCGTCACGGCGATGCCGTGGTGCGCGAGCACGCCCAATGGGCGCTGGAACGTCTTGCCCCGCGGGGCAAAGAGGCGAAGCGTGAGTGAAATCGACGTGGTCACAGGTGCAACAGACTCCGCCGTCACGCACCGCACAGGCCGGGAGGACACACACTAATCCCCGCTACCCGCCTCGAAGCTAAAAAGTGCTCTTCCCGCATGAGTCTTCGGGCTGGCCTTTATGTCCCTCTGGGATTTAGACGAGCTTACCGGCCGCCGTCGCTCCTTGGGTCGCGTGCGTATTGACCTTCGCCAGGACCTTACAGAAACTCGCTCCCATAAAGGCGGTGGCGAAGGCTCCCACAAGCGCCGGGATCAGGTAGACATGCGCCAGTTGAAGCGCGCCAAACCAATGCCCAAGCACTGGGGTGCCAAGCCATGCGCCGACCCAGCCTATTACCCACTTGCTCAGAAAACCGTCAAAACCACTCAAGACGCGGTAACGAATCAAGTAATGAAGCACAAATGCGGCAATCGCACTCGCCACCAGAACAACCAGAAATGCACCGAAGTTCATGCCGATCATAGTCCCCTCCTCCCAAGCATTTGAATTTCATGTCTTGCGCCGTAGGAATGGAATGCTTCTCCCCACTCTCTCCAAAGAGAGAGCAGTCAAGAGTTCTCATGCTTCGCGAGACAATGGATAGCGGTACTTCTGATTCGAGTAAGGGGGGATTGCGAGGAAAACTAGAGGAATCAATGAGGAACAAACAGGATCAGATCAAGAACCGGTTCTGGTTCAGCCGCTGCGCGGGGACGCCTCACAAGCACCCCTGTTGAGTCTCTGGCCTCTGACGAAGTAAAATCTCCCACCGCGCATCCTTCAAGTCAAGGGGAAATTCGAATAAGTTCCCTCCGCGGGAAGGGCCCCATCTGCGAGGTTTTCGGGCTCTCCCGGTGGTCCTGCCCACAATCGCCTGCCTTGACAATATTCGTTATAACAACTATACTCACCCCATGGGCAAGAAACTCCAGGCTGAGATCAAGCAAAAGGCTCCCTTTGCGAGCCTTGAAGAGGAAGTCTTCCTCAACCTGCTGCGCACCGGCGACGCGCTCTCCCAGCAGGTTGAAGGCCTGCTGCGGGCCGCGGGGCTTTCCACAACGCAATACAACGTCCTTCGCATCCTGCGCGGGGCCGGGACCCAGGGACTCACCTGCGGCGAGACCGGCAGCCGCATGGTGACGCACGATCCCGACATCACCCGCCTGCTCGACCGCCTGGAAAAGAGAGAACTTATAACGCGCTCGCGGGGCACCCGGGACCGGCGCGTGGTCACGGCGCGGATCACCCGGCAGGGACTGCTGCTTTTGGGCAAGCTCGACCAGCCCCTTGCTGACCTGAACCAGAGCCTTTTCCGGCACATGAGACGGGGGGAGCTCCGCAAGCTTTCCGCCCTGCTGGAAAAAGTCCGGGGCCGTGAGGGGTAGTCTTTTTTTGGGGTAAATATTTGTTGTAACGATATTCGTTGTAAGTCATCTGATTCCCTAGGAGGTGCACCATGGCACAGACACAGCAAGCTTCGGCAGTCCAAACCGGAATTACGACCTGGAAGATCGATCCCGCGCATTCCCACGCGCAATTCTCCGTCCGTCATCTCATGATCTCGAACGTCAAAGGGGAGTTCACGGAGGTCAACGGGCAGGTGCGGTTCGATCCCGGGCAGCCGCAAGACCTCGAGGGCGAGGCCCAAATCAACGTGAATACAATCAACACTCGCGAGCCCGACCGCGACAAGCACTTGAAGAGCGCCGACTTCTTCGACGCTGAGAACTACCCCGCGATCACCTTCAAGTCCAAGCGGGCGGAAAAAGGAGCTGATGGCCTGAAATTGACAGGCGACTTAACCATCCGCGGCGCTACGCGCGAAGTCACGCTGGAAGTCGAAGGGCCGACGCCGCCTGTGAAAGACCCTTGGGGCTTCACGCGAGTCGGCGCCTCGGCGTCGACGAAGATCAACCGGAAGGATTTCGGACTTACCTGGAATCAAGCGCTCGAAACGGGAGGCGTGATGGTGGGCGACGAGGTTAAAATCACCCTCGACGTGGAATTGATCGCGGAACCGGAGGACCGGAAGTAACCGCCACGAGCGCGACAGCGTTTGAAGGGCTTTTCTTAGCGGCCGCAAAAAAGCGCAGGCTATGGGGAATGCATCCCCATAGCCTGCACGCGGTTCTTGGCAGTGGAAGTTACTTGCCGCTGGCGAAGCGCTTGTCGACGGCAGCCCAATCGACCACGTTCCACCAGGCCGTAATGTATTCGGGCCGGCGGTTCTGGTACTTCAGGTAGTAAGCGTGCTCCCAAACGTCGAGCCCCAGCACCGGAAACTTCCCTTCCATCAGAGGGCTATCCTGATTGGCGGTGGAGTAGATGTCCAGCTTGCCGGCGCCGTCCTTCACCAGCCACGCCCAACCAGAGCCGAAGCGAGTGGTGGCGGCGGCGGCGAACTTCTCCTTAAACTGGTCAAATCCGCCGAAGGTGCTCTTGAGAGCTTCGGCAATCTGGCCGCTGGGCTGTCCGCCTTTTTGGGGCCCCATAATGGTCCAGAACAGAGAATGGTTGGCGTGGCCGCCGCCGTTGTTGCGGACGGCCGTGCGGATATTTTCCGGAACGATGGCGCAGTTGTTGGCCAGCAACTCCTCAACGGTCTTGCTGGCAAGATCCGGCGCTGATTCCAGCGCCTTGTTCAGCTTAGTGACGTATCCGCCATGGTGCTTCCCATGGTGGATTTCCATAGTCATCTTGTCAATGGACGGTTCCAGAGCGTCTGTCGCGTACGGCAGGCTGGGAAGAGAAAACGGCATTGTGCCTCCTTTGGCAGTAGCAGGTGAAGTTCCCATAAAATCCTCCTTCTAAAATTGTTTTTCAGGCAGCTGCGATTAAACCGAAGCTGCGTCACAGGGGCCGCGCATCAAGCGGCCCGGTGGAGCAAGAAATGCTCCTCCGATGGCCCGGCTGGAAGCGCATCTTTGCGCGCCGGGCGTCATGGCTCATCGCCCAATAGAAATCATTCGCCTTCCATTGCTTCTTGCCCCGCTTTTCATCTGTGTTCATAGTCTATCACAGCCAAAAAGAGAAGGAAAAAGCGCCTCATCGCCGGCTTAGGGTGTGTCTTGGTTAGCGGCATCCGCCCACGCCGGGATTGCGGTCGCGCGGGTCGCGCTTGGGCAAGGTGTTGTCCAGCCGCAGTTCGTAGGTGTCCTGCACCTGGTTGCCGTCGTAGCGGATGGACTGCTTCAACATGGCGGGCCGGCTCTTGGCACTCGTCACCTCGTACCAATTGTTGGTGGACTTGGTATAGACGGGGCCGCAACGTGCCAGCCGAACGGCGAAGCCTTGCTGATAGACGCGGAGCAGCAGGTTTTCTCCGCGCGTGTGCATTCCACCCTCCTGCAAA
>JBJKQF010000049.1:0-17315 GCA_046705545.1 Terriglobia bacterium | reverse complement strand
TCATCGCGCAGGTGTTCGAGCTGCGGCTGGAAAAGCACATGCCGCTCCAGTGCGACCCGACGGTGCTCTACGCCGCGGAGCTTGCGCGGCATCCTATCGCCGCGGGAGAGATCACGGAGAAGGACCTGCAAATGGCTTCGCCTTACAATACCTACCTGCACGCCGGCTTGCCGCCCGGCCCTATCGCCAATCCCGGCAAAGCTTCCATTCAGGCTGTCTTCAATCCTGCGTCGACGAAGTTTCTCTATTTTGTAAGCAACAACCAGGGCGGCCACTCCTTTGCCCGCACGCTGGCTGAACATCAGCGAAACGTGGCGCGCTACCGGAGGAAACTGGCGGCGCTGCGGCGCTCCAAAGCGGGCACGGCCAAACGCCACGCCGCTCGGCACGCAAGATAATTTCCCTCACGCAGCCGCGCGGATGCAATTTCTCTTTTGCTTTTTCGCCGCGAGCAACTACAATCTCTTTTCGACCAAAATTATGCAGAAGCGTGCTTAGAACCTGCCCCGGCGCGGGCAAGGCTGGAACGCGCTCCTGCAATCAGGAAGGAGAAAGCCGCTGGGAGCTCAGGACAAGCTGATTGTCGCATTGGATTTCAACACCGCGGAGGCCGCCGTGCAGATGGCGGAGAAGTTGCGCGGCCAGGCCGGAATGTTCAAAGTGGGCATGGAAGCCTTTACCGCGGAGGGGCCCATGCTGGCGCGGTATCTTATCTCCAACGGGCAAAAAGTCTTTCTCGATTTGAAATTCCACGACATTCCGAACACGGTGCGGGGCGCTTGCCGCGCTGCTGCGGCGCTGGGAGTCAGCCTGATGAACGTCCACGCCTTCGGAGGACGCAAGATGCTGCGCGCTGCCGCGGAAGGCGCGGCGGAAGGGACGCAGGAAGGCCGCGCCCGGCCCTTGGTGCTGGCCGTCACCATGCTGACGAGCCTGGCGGACCAGGATTTGGAGGAATTAGGCATTGCCGGGCCGCCGCAGGACGCTGTGCTGCGCCTGGCGCGCCTGGCACAGGAGGAAGGCCTGGACGGCGTGGTCGCATCGCCCAAAGAAGTGGCGGCTTTGCGGCGGGCGTGCGGACCCAAGTTTGTGATCGTGACGCCCGGCATCCGGCCGGCGGGCGCTGCGCTGAACGACCAGTCCAGAACCGCCACGCCCGGAGCGGCGCTTGCCGCAGGAGCGGATTATCTGGTGATCGGCCGCCCCATCACCGCAGCCACTGACCCGGCCGCGGCGGCGCGGACTATTTTGGGAGAGATGGAAAACTCATGACCGAAAAAGAGATTCTCGACATCTTCCGCGAGCATAAAGCTCTTTTGGAAGGCCATTTTATTCTTTCTTCCGGGCTGCACAGCGACCGCTACATCCAGTGCGCGCTGGTCCTGCAACATCCCCGCATCGCCGAGGAGCTTTGTGTGGAGCTGGGGCCGAAGGTGGGCGAGCTGGGCGCTTCCGTGGTGGTGGCGCCGGCGCTGGGCGGCGTGATCGTCGCGCATGAGATGGCCCGGGCGCTGGGGCTGCGAGCTCTTTTTGCGGAGCGGCAGAACGGCGTGATGACGCTGCGGAGAGGCTTTCAGCTGGAGCCGAATGAGCCGGTGCTGGTGGTGGAAGACGTGATGACTACCGGCAAGTCCACGCGTGAAACCATCGAGTGCGTGCAAGACGCGGGCGGCAAGGTGGTGGGTGTGGGAGCACTGGTGGACCGCAGCGGAGGCCAAGTGGAGTTCGGCGTGCCCAAGGCTTCTCTGGTTACCTTGACCGTGGAGACTTACGATCCCGACCAATGCCCCCTCTGCAAAAAGGGAACTCCTGCCGTGAAGCCGGGCAGCCGCCCCGGCGCAGCAAGCGCCAAGCAGCCTTCCTAACCTGCCGGCGCCGCCGCGGAGCCTGTGAGAGGGGGCGCCCCCGGCAAGCGCAATCGGTCCCCAAGCAGCGGATAGCGCGAGCCCAGGAAGTGAATCAAGTACGCCTGGAAGAAGACCACAGCGGGTGTGGAAACAAAGGCGAGGACGTAGATGATGATTGCCAGCACCGAGCCGCCCAGTAGCACGATGATGGCGACGCCCGGCGGGGTGAAAATCATTCCCGCAGACTTCAGCATGGCGTAAGCGGCAAACCCACCTAGCCCAACCGGAATCGCCAGCACCAGCAGAACGATCAGGCTGAGTATGCCGAAGATGATCGCGGCGCCGACCGCCAGAACGATCCTCATCAGCACGTATCCCAGGTAAGCGCCCTTCTCCCGCTTCAGCATTTCCAGCACTCGCCCCCAGCCTTCCACTACCCCCACGTCTTCAAGCGCCAGGACAGGCACCAAAAAATCCTTGGCAAACAGCGTAACCACCCAGACTGCCAGTAGCCAGCACGCCAAGGCCATCAGGCAGCATCCTCCGCCAAGCACCAGAAACAGCACGTGCCGGCGGGGATCGTGCAGCGCGCCGCTCTGCACCGCCGCAAAGACCGCCAGTCCCACCAGGATGGCCAGGGCGGAGAGCGCCGCCACGCTGAAGCAGATCCACCAGAGGAACAAGCGGGTTCCCTGAGAGCACCGGCGCCGCCAGCTTTCTCTCAAAGCGCAGCGGTTTTCCAGCACGGAGTCGAAAAGGATAAAGCGAAACACGCTGGAGACGTACAACATCAAGACCCCGAAGGCAAACAGCAGGACCCCGCCCAAGACGATCCAGGGAAGAAAACGTGTCAGGTATTCGATTGGGGGAACGGCCAGGAAATGGTTCGAGCCGCTGTGGCTGGTCGGAATCGTGTGATTAAAGCCGCTCCAGCCGCTGTTGCCGGAAAACCCACCCGTGGCTGCGGCCACCAGCGCCATACGCAGCCAAAAGCCCCAGCGGAACGGCTGGAAAAGCTCCTGCTTGGTCTGATTGAAGGCGGGAGAGATGGCGTCGATGGCTGAGAGCGGTGCGGGCATGGCGTGCCTCGAAACAGCTAGCTATTGTAGAACCGGTGTCCTCACGTCCCCCATCTTAATCCCCATTTCGGTTCCTGACGTGCATTTTTGAATCTTCAGATCGTCGCCATTGTCCATATTCATGAGGGGGCCAGAGCGATGATGCCATTGCGGAGGCAGATATCGAGTGGGTGAAACCTCAAGCCTGCCTTCTTATCTCTCAATCGACACTTTTCTCATGACCGAATTCCAAGGCGCGCGAGGAGTAGGAGCCGGCTATGAACATTCCGGCTCAAGGGAAAACTTGACGGCCCCTGACTCGATCGGCGTGTATAATGCGCGAGGATTCGGTGGCCGCCGCAGTCTGTGGGCTGGAAGTTCACAACCGCCGGACGCCAGGAAATTGAACATGCAACCAAAAGACACGCCGCGAGACATTTCCCGACGCAAATTCCTGTCGAACGCAGGATTCTCCGGGGCGGGCTTGGCAATTTTGCAGAGCCTGAATTCCGGCCACGCCGCGATGAAAACGGCTGCGCGGAAAGATACGCCGCCGTTAAGGCTTTTCGTATCCCCGCATGGAGACGACCGCGGCGCCGGCACATGGGAAGAGCCCCTCGCAACCATCCAGAAGGCTCGCGACGCCGTCCGCTCCCTGAAAGCAACTGCCCGCGGGCCCATTGAAGTTGTCCTGTTGCCCGGAACGTATTACGTGGGGGAGCCTTTGACGTTCCGCCCGGAAGACTCCGGCAGCCCCGAAGCGCCCATCACCTACCGCGCGCTTGAAAATGGCACCGCCACGATCAGTGGTGGCAAACGCTTGAATTGCGCCTGGCGTCCGTTTCGCGACGGTATCTATGTTTGTGACCTGCCCGAAGCAAGGGAAGGCAAAATCTATTTTTCGGAACTTTACATCAACGGCAAGCGGCAGATTCGGGCGCGCTACCCCAACGGCGACAGCAGGACGCCACAACCCGCCGGCTATATTCGAACCACTGGAGCCAAGAGATTATCTCCTGCAGATGAGGCCCTTGCGACGCCGAAGTGCGACCCCCTGCTGGCGAGCTGTCCTCCAAGATTTTCGGAAGTCTACTATGACCCAAAGACTTTTACGCAAAAACACTGGGAACACCCCGAGGATGCGGTTCTTTTCGTCTTTCAGCGCGTAGCCTTTAACCCGGTTCCCTTCTACAGCGGACAGTGGCATCTGCGGGGCATTGACCGCCGCCGGAACGCTCTTCAGCTGGGTCCGGGTGGGTGGCAGCAGTTGTTATTTCACTACATGCAGGCCTATCATCCCGGCATTTACGAGGACATGCCTTTTTACGTGGAAAATGTTTTTGAGGAGCTTGACGCTCCGGGGGAATGGTACCTGGATCGCCGTGCCGGGAAGCTCTACTACATGCCCGCTGTGGGCGTGGACTTGCGAACCGCCGTGGTGGAGCCGGCCCTGCTCCAGCAGGTGCTACAGATCAAGGGTACGCGCGAGAACCCTGTCCGGCATCTCTCCCTGCGCGGCCTGCGTATTGCCAATGCGGCGTCCACTTATTTTGAAGCCTACTCTCCAGCGGGCATGGGCGACTATACCATCCATCGGGGAGGAGCGATGTTCCTGGAGGGCGCCGAGGATATCACCGTGGACCGCTGCGCGTTTGACGGTGTGAGCGGCAATGGATTTTTTGTCAATCGCTATGCTCGCCGGGTGACCCTCTCCAACAGCCGCCTGACGGACATCGGCGAAAGCGGCATTTGCTTTACGGGGAAACAGCTTTATCGCGAGGACAAGCGCTTCAGGGATCCTGGTTGCGGATTTCTCAACTGGTGGGGATGGGACGCTGAGACGGAAGAAATTCCCATGGACTGCGAGGCGAGAAACAATCTGGTGCATGACGTCGGAGTGTTTGCCAAGCAGTGTGCGGGGCTCTTTCTAGCCACCTGCGCGCGGATCAAGATCACTCACAACCACATCTATAACACGCCGCGAGCGGGCATCAACTTGAATGACGGCCGCTACGGCGGCCACCTCTTTGAGTTTAATGAAATTCACGACACCGTGCGTGAAACGGCTGACCATGGCCCGCTCAATTCTTACGGGCGCGATCCCCGCTGGTGCCAGCACGTCTGCCATCCCGGCTGGTTGCCTACCGGGTGGCCTGATATCCATGGCCATGAACACCACAGCTTTGGCTCCTTTGAGGAGATTGCCAAGTATGCGCGGGAGACCACCATCATTCGGAACAATCGCTTTTCGGCGTCGCGCCTGGGCGGCAATCCGCGGCCCGGCCTGCAATTTGGAATCGACCTCGACGACGGGTCAGCCAATTACAATGTCTTCGACAATCTCTGTGTCGGCTTGGGGGTGAAGACGAAGGAAGGTGTCTTTATCAACATTCACGGCAATGTGATTATTAATGCCGAGATCAGGCTGATCCAGGCAAACGCTGATAACCACGTAAAAGTATTTGATAACACCCTGCTGGCGGGTCCTGATGTTGAGTCGCTCGAGGCCACGTACGTGAAGAGGGGCAGATTCGGCCTGACCGCTGAATTCCCCGTGTTTTTGCGAGATTAAAGCGGTGCGGTTGCACCGATTCCTCAACGGGCTAGGCTCAGAATCCCTACTGGTCTCTGGGCATGCCAAAGCCTTGCCACGCTGTGTTAACAAGGGCCTGCGATATCCCAGCGAGTGCTACGGCTACTTCCTCTGGTAAACCACTTTCCCGGCCACGATGGTTGCGGTGACGGCGCCGCGGAACGTCCAGCCGTCAAAGGGCGAATTGTGGCTCTTGGAAAAACCATCCTTGGCCAGGTAGGTCCATTCCATGTCCGGGTCGAAGACGGTGAGGTCCGCCGCGCCGCCGGTTGTGATGCGGCCCAGCGGCTGGTTGATGAGGCGCGCGGGACTGGAACTGAGGAGCAGCACCAGTTGACCCAGCGAAATCCTGCCGGAGTTCACCAATTCCTTCATGCCCAAGGCGAATGAGGTCTCGAGGCCGGTGATTCCGAAAGGCGCCTCGGGCATGGGCTTGGCTTTCAATTCGGAGGCGTGCGGAGCGTGGTCGGTGACGATCACGTCCACGGCGCCTTCCTCAATGGCGGCGAGCACGGCTTTCAGATCGTCGCGGCTGCGCAAGGGCGGGTTCATCTTGGCGTTCGTGCCGTGTTCCGCCACGGCTTCTTCGGTCAGAGTAAAGTGATGTGGCGTCACCTCGCAAGTGCAATGAATGCCGCGGCGCTTGGCCTCCTGTACCATGCGGATGGCGCCGGCGGTGGAAAGGTGCGCGACATGCAGGTGCCCTCCCGTGGCTTCCGCCATCTCAATGTCACGCTCGACGCAGCGGTCCTCGGAGCTATTGGGAATTCCCCGCAGCCCAAACTGCTTTGAAACTTCTCCCTCATTCATCACGCCGCCGGCACTCAGCTCCGGCACCTCGCAGTGGTCAATCACCGGCAGGCGAAGCTCCTTGGCCTTGGCCAGAGCTTTCTTCATCAGCGCAGCCGTCTTGACCGGCTTCCCGTCATCGGAGAAGCCCACGGCGCCGGCCTCAGCGAGGGCGCGAAAATCCGTGAGCGTCTTGCCTTCGCTTCCCAGGGTGACGGCGGCGATGGGGAAAACCCGCGCCAAGCCCAAGTTCTTTGCCCGCTCGACCATTTGGCGGGTAAGCTTGGCAGAGTCATTGACGGGGCGCGTGTTGGGCATGGGGCAGACGCTGGTGAAGCCTCCCGCCACCGCGGCGCGCAAACCTGTCTCCAGCGTTTCCGAGATTTCGCCTCCCGGTTCGCGCAGGTGAACGTGGATGTCAATGAAGCCCGGCGCCACGACCTGCCCCTGGACCTCCAGGACCTGATCGGCGGCAACCTCCAGGTGCGGAGCGATTTCCTGAATCTTGCCGTCTACGGCCAGCACGTCCAGGCCCGCGTCCAAACCATCTTCCGGCGAGAGAACTCTCCCACCCTTGATCAGCAGTGAAGACACTCGATCCACCTCAGTTGGGATTGATGGGATGAGTATAGCATCGCTACCGCCTGTCGATTACGCCGAAGCATAAGGCAAGCGCGGCGCCAGGCAATCCTTGACCGGCTGGTAAGTGCGGCGGTGCTCCGGACAGGGGCCGTAGCGCGCCAGGGCCGCGAGGTGCTCCCGCGTCCCGTAGCCTTTATTTTGCGCCAGAGCGTATTGGGGATATTGGCGGTCCAGCTCCTCAAGCCGGGCGTCGCGATCCACTTTGGCCAGGATGGAGGCGGCCGCGATGGAGACCGAGCGAGCGTCCCCATGAATGAGCGCCCAGTAAGGAATGGAGCAGCCGGGCTTGCGGCCATACATCTCCAGCCGCATCGCGTCGGTGAGGGCGAATTCGGGTTGGGGATCGAGTGCCAGCAGAGAGCGGATCATCGCCTGGCGAGTGGCCTCAAAAATGTTCAGGGCATCCACTTCCCGCGCGGGCACGGCCACTACCTGATAAGCCAGAGCTTTCTCGCGGATCTCGATGGCAAGGCGGGACCTTTGTTGCGGGGTAAGTTTCTTGGAGTCGTTGAGGCCCGCAATGGGGCGCGCCGGGTCCAGAATCACGGACGCCACGTAGAGCGGGCCCAGCAGACAGCCTCGACCTGCTTCATCGGTGCCGGCCACCCGGCTCAAGCCGCGGGCTAGCACACGCTCCTCCAGGCGCCAGGAACATTGCAGTTCTTTGGGTTGGCGCAAGCGGGGCATGAGATGGCTTTTGCGGTTTGATGAATCGATCTTTGCCGGTTTTGCGGCGGCCGCCCTCAGGAGGGCATGCCGCCGAAGCGATAGCGCCGGGTGCAGGCCCGGCGTGAGTGAGCTATCCCTCGCGCTCTGACACGGCTTCGCGAATGCGGGCGGCCTTGCCGCGGCGCGATCGCAGGTAGTTGAGCTTGGCGCGCCGAACGCCTCCCGCCCGGATTCTCTCGATCTTGTCGATCACGGGAGAGTGGAGCGGGAAAATCCTCTCCACGCCCTGGCCGAAGGAGATCTTGCGGACGGTGAAGGTGGAATGGTTCTGGCCGCGATGCTGCCCCATCACCGTTCCTTCGAAAACCTGAATCCGCTCTTTGTCCCCTTCTTTAATCTTGACGTGCACCCGCACCGTATCACCGGCGTGGAAGTGCGGGACTTCCTTCTTCATTTGCTGTGCTTCAATTTTTTCCATAATGCTCATGGTCAGATCACTCCATCCTAAAAAGTATAACTTAATCTCTTCAAAACGCGAATAGGCCGCGCTCTCAGCCTTCCCGGGAGAGCGCCGGCTGCGAGGCCTGCCGAATCTCTTCCAGCAGCCGCAAATCTTCTTGGTTCAGCTCCAGGCCGGCCAGCAGGTCCGGCCTTTGCCGCCAGGTTTTGGCGAGCGCCTGCCGCCGGCGCCAGCGGCGAACTTCCTCATGATCGCCGGAGAGCAGAACCTCCGGCACGCCTATTCCGCGGAAGTCCGCGGGGCGCGTGTAAGGCGGGCAATCGAGCAGGCGGCGCTCGGCCGCGGCGGCTCCGGAAGCCCCCGGCGCGCCAAAAGAGTCCTGGGCCGCGGATTCTTCATTGCCCAGCGTCCCCGGCACAAGACGGGTTACGGATTCCATCACTACGGCGGCGGCCAGCTCCCCGCCGCTCAACACGTAGTCGCCGATCGAGATCTCATCCGTGGCCAAATGCTCGGCCACACGCTCATCCACGCCTTCGTAACGCCCGCAGATCAGCACCACTCGGGAATGCCGGGAAAGCTCCTCCGCCACTGGCTGCTTGAGCAGGCGTCCCTGCGGCGAAAGCAGGATCACCGGCAGCGCCGCCTCCGGCCTATTGGACTTGATCGCTTCCACCGCCCGGAAGAGGGGCTCGGCTTTCAAGACCATGCCCGGCCCGCCCCCGAAGGGACGATCATCCACGGTGTGGTGCCGGTCATCCGTGTGGTCGCGCAGGTCGTGAATTGAAACCTGCACTTGCCCGCCCGCCTGGGCTCGCTTCATCAGCCCGCAATCCAAAAAGCCCCGGAAGAACTCCGGGAAGATTGTGATGACGTCGAATTGCATGGCTTACAGCGCATTCAAATCCAGCAGATCCTCCGGCGGGTCCACCACAATCAACTTGCCCTCAGGATCGATCCGCTTGCAGATTGCAGTAGCCAGCGGGATTAGAACTTCCCGCGACCCATCGGAAACGTGCAACAGATCCGCTCCGCCGGTGCGCTCGATTCCGGTGACCGTGCCCAGCGTTCTCTCTCCCGCCGCCTCTTCGACTACCACCCGGCAGCCTTCCAATTCCCACAAGTAATACTGCCCGGCGGCAAGAGGAATTTTCTCCTCCTGGGGAATCAGGATGTAACGCCCCTTCAAACTTTCCGCGGCGCTAATGGAATCAACGCCAGCGAGCTTCAGCACGACCTTGCCCTTGTGCCACCAGGCGTCCTCCACCGTGACGGGCACGGGCGCCCCGGGGGGCTGGTCCAGATACGCATGGCGAAGGTTTTCAAAGCGCGCGGGAAAGTCGCTCAGGCTCAGGGCTAACACCTCTCCCCGCCGCCCTTGCGGGCGCAGAACGCAGGCAACGGCCAGGAAGCCGGTCGTCGCACCACCCGCGGGTGCGCCGCTCATCACGTCTTGCTGCCCCTGGCGCCGGTTACGAGGAACACCGGAAATTCCCTACTCCAGAATTTCGAGGGTGAAACGCTTCTTCAATTTCATCCCCGCTGCCCCAAGAATCGTCCGGATCGAGCGTGCCGTTCGACCCTGCTTGCCGATGACTTTGCCCAGGTCTGTGGGATGTACCCGCAACTCCAAGACCGTGATCTGTTCTCCCTCGACTGGGCGGACAACCACTTGGTCAGGATTATCCACAAGCGCCTTCGCGATCTCTGCGATCAGATCCTTCATGTCCACTTGGTCCCTCCTGCCCTTCAGTGTTTCCAGCTCTCGCTTCTGACGAAAGAGTGCTCCCTCTAATGAAAACTCTCATTTCGGCAGCGCAAAGCGTCCAAGCTCCGGGTCGGGTTCTAGCCTTGTACTTGTTCTGTTTTTTCTTTCAGAAGGCTTCGAACCGTCTCCGAAGGCTGCGCGCCGCGGCTGATCCAATAATCCACGCGGTCGCGCTTGACCACCAGCTCCACCGGCTCGCGCCGCGGGTTGTAGTGTCCCAAAATTTCCACAAATCCGCCGTCGCGCGCTCGTTCCCGCTCAATTACCACTATTCTGTAGCTCGGTTTTTTGTTCGTTCCCGTCCGAGCCAGCCTTATTCTTAACAATCTTCCTCCCTTTTCAATACAAAAGATCAGGCGGCGCCCCGGAATCTCTCGGCCCATGAGGAGTCATCCCGGAAGCCGTCCTTTGCCTGCCGAACTCTTCAAAATCCCAGCAACCCATCCGACCGCGCTACCCGCCCAAACCCACGGGCAGCTTGAATCGGCTCAACTGCTTTCCCAGCAAGCCCTTGCTCATGGTCTTCATCATCTTGCGCATCTGGACGTATTGCTTCAAAACCTGATTTACTTGCTGCACGGTGGTGCCGCTTCCCTTCGCGATGCGTTTACGGCGCTTGCCGTTGATGATTTCATGCCGCCGGCGCTCCTTCTCCGTCATCGAGTTGATAATCGCTTCGATGCGCACCAGCTCTTTTTCGTCTACTTTCACTTTGCCGGCGTCGCGGAACATGCCCACCTTGGGCAGCATCCCCATCATCTGCTCGAGGGGCCCGAGCGATCGCATCTGGCGCAACTGCTCGCGGAAGTCGGCCAGAGAAAACGTGTCCGACTGGAGCTTGTGGTGCATCTCCAGGGCCTTCTTTTGATCGATGGCCTCCTCGGCTTTCTCGATCAGGGAGAGAAGGTCGCCCATCCCCAGGATACGCGAGACGATGCGGTCCGGGTAGAAGACTTCCAGGGCGTCGTATTTTTCGCCTACACCGATGTATTTGATGGGCTGTCCGGTGACGTGACGGATACTGAGGGCCGCGCCGCCCCGCGCGTCGCCGTCCAGCTTGGTCAAGATCACGCCGCTGGTTCCCAGTCGCTCATGGAATTCCTGGGCGCTGCGCACCGCGTCCTGGCCCACCATGGCGTCCGTCACCAGCAGGACCTCGCTGGGGCGGAGTTTGGTGCGGAGCTCCGTGACTTCCTGCATCAAGGCTTCATCAATGTGCAAACGCCCGGCCGTATCCACAATCAGCACGTCATGCCCGCGGTCTGCGGCGTCCTTGCGGGCCGCCAGCGCCAGCTGGATCGGATCGTCGATGCCCTCGCCGGCAAAGCAAGGGATGCCGATCTCTTTGGCGATCACGGCCAGTTGCTCGCGCGCCGCCGGACGGTAAACGTCACAGGAAACCAGCATGGGGCGCTTCTTGCGCTTGGAAAGCCACAGAGCCAGCTTGCCGGAGCTGGTGGTTTTGCCGGAGCCTTGCAGGCCCACGATCAGTAAAACGCTGGGATAGTCTTTGGAAAACGTCAGCAGCGCGGCATCGTGCCCCAGAATCTCAATCAGCTCGTCGCGGACGATGCGCACCACTTCCTGGGCCGGGGTGAAGGTAGCGCCGATCTCTTCGCCGAGCGCCCGCACTTTGACGCGCTCCACCAGGTCCTTCACCACGTTGTAGTTGACGTCGGCTTCGAGCAGCGCCATCCGGACGTCGCGCATGGTTTCATCAACCGCCTCCGGGCTCAGTGTCCCTCGGCCGCGCAGCGTCTTAAAAGCCTGCTGGAATTTATCTTGCAGAGACTCAAACATTATCGTTTATGACAGACTGCTCCCCAGGAAGCAGTCTCACTACTTCACAATCTGCATTGGTCCGGTCGCCCGAACAACCAGCAATAATACCTCCACAATATTCTACGCTACCCTTTAAGTCGTGAAAAGCCTTCTCTTTATGGTTATTCCAGCCCCAGGGCTCTCAATCTGCCACACTAATGGGCGCATATCCTCCCGGCAACCTTGCCAAAACTCTCAAAAATAGATACCTTACGCGCCAATAGTGAGTTGGAAGGATAGGTTTTCCACAAGGGCAAACCAACAGCGATTGAATGCCGGCGATGTGACGGTGATCATAGAAAAACCCGGCTTGATCCCCTAGCCTGCAAAATAAGGACAACGTGAAAACTGCGAATGATCGAGAGCCCGTGGCCCCCGTAAAGAGGCGCGCCTTTTCCAAAGAGCACGTCATTGCCGTTGTTGCCCTCCTGGGGATCGCGCTGCATCTAGGGCTCCGATTCCTTCTGAAGTTCACTCCCTCCGCGTATGACATCCCGTTGTTTGCGGCCCTGGTGCTGGGAGGCGCGCCCTTGGTTTACGGCCTGGCCGCGAAAGCGCTTCGCATGGAATTCGGCTCTGACCTGCTGGCGGGAATGTCGATTGTGGTCTCGGTAATTCTGGGGGAATACCTGGCGGGCACGCTGGTGGTCCTGATGCTCTCGGGCGGGAACGTGCTGGAAGCCTACGCGGTTCGGAGCGCCTCCTCCGTGCTGGAAGCGCTGGCCAAGCGCGTGCCCAGCGTGGCGCACCGCAAGCATGACGGCGCGACCTCCGACGTGCAGCTCAACGCTATCGAGGTTGGAGATACGCTGGTGGTTTATCCGCATGAAATCTGTCCGGTGGACGGCGTGGTGACGGAAGGCCAGGGCATCATGGATGAGTCTTACCTGACGGGCGAGCCCTTTGAAATTTCCAAGACGCCAGGCGCTCAGGTCCTCTCGGGAGCGGTCAACGGCGAGGTGGCGCTGACTATTAAGGCTGAAAAATTGCCGGTGGATTCGCGTTACGCCATGATTATGCGGGTGATGCAGACTGCCCAGGAGAACCGGCCACGAATCCGCCGGCTGGGAGACCAACTGGGAGCTTATTACACGCCCGTCGCTGTGGTCCTGGCGCTGGCGGCATGGTTTGCCAGTGGCCACGCCGTGCGCTTTCTGGCCGTGCTGGTGATCGCCACACCCTGCCCCTTGCTGATTGCCATTCCGGTGACCATTATCGGGGCTGTCTCGCTCTCCGCGCGGCGCTGCATCGTGGTGAAAGACCCATCCGTGCTGCAACGGCTTGACACTTGCCGCACCATCATCTTTGACAAAACCGGCACGCTCACCTACGGCCTGCCGGAATTGACCCGTCAGATCGCCGCGCCCGGCTTTGACACAAACGAAGTGCTCAAGCTGGCGGCCAGCCTGGAGCAATATTCCAAGCACCCGCTGGCCCGCGCCATTCTGAACGCCGCGCGCAAGCAAAAGCTCCCTCTGATCGACGCTGCGGAAATCAGCGAAGCGCCCGGGCGCGGTCTGCGAGGGATTGTGAACGCCAGAGCGATCCGGATCACCAGCCGCGCCGCGCTACGTAAGGAATTCGGCACGCCGGACTCGGTCCTGCCTCCGGTCACCGCGGGACTTTCCTGCGAGATCGCGATTGATGGCGCATACGCCGCTACCTATGTTTTTCACGACGCGCCGCGCCAGGAAAGCAAATCCTTTGTGGAGCATCTGGGACACAAACATGCCTTCGACCGGCTGATGCTGGTTTCCGGCGACCGCGAGAGCGAGGTGAAATACTTAGCCGATCTGGTGGGGGTGAAAGAGGTATACGCTTCTCAAAGCCCCGAGCAAAAAGTCGGGCTGGTGCGCGAAGCCACCGCGAAGGCGAAGACGCTGTTCCTGGGAGACGGCATCAATGACGCGCCCGCGCTGATGACGGCTTCTATCGGCGTGGCCTTCGGCCATCACAGCGACATCACCACGGAGGCGGCTGGCGCGGTGATTATGGATACCTCGCTCGAAAAGGTGGATGAGTTTTTCCACATTGCCAAGCGCATGCGCTCGATCGCTTTGCAAAGCGCCGTGGGAGGAATGGCTTTGAGCGTGGTGGGAATGTTCTTTGCCGCTGCGGGATACTTGCCGCCCGTCGCCGGCGCCATCGCGCAGGAGGTGATCGACCTCTTTGCTATCGTCAATGCGATTCGCGCCGCCCTGCCGCCCAAAAGTCTGATCGATTTCTAGAACTGAACGAATCCAGGCGGCAGAACCTGGCCGCTACGGCTGCGCCCACAGGAGCGGCCGGTTTACCCGCCGCGCTTACCTCAAGAACCCATGGCCACCAAGGCGCTGTCCGTGGCCTCCAAATCACTCCGCCGAAGCTCGCACGGCCAGGGCCCTTGCTGCGGCCGGCTGCCCCGTGGAAACGGCCACCAGCGCCGTCTGCTCGGAAGGAGTTGCCGCCGCGCTCACCAGCGCGCCTTGCTCTTCCCGCATGAAGGTGAGCTTGGAGCTCTCCACATCCACCTTGATGAAATCTCCCAAGCGAATCTGCTTGGTGGCCAGCAGGTTGGAAAGCGGAAAGACCAGGTGGCGTTCGATGGCCCGCTTCAGGTGCCGGGCGCCGAAATTGGCATCGGTGCCTTCCTCCAGCAGCAGGTTGCGGGCCGCCGGCGTGCACTTGAAGACGAACTGGTTGCCGGGCGCGGAGCTGATGATGCGCTCCTGCACCTTGGCCAATTCGATATCCAGGATCTGCTCCAGGTGCTCGCGCCGCAGGGAGCGGAAGACGATTACCTTGTCGATCCGGTTCATAAACTCGGGCGAGAATTTCCGGCGCGCCGCTTCCGTGGCTACGCGGTAGATTTTGTGGTCCAGCTCTTCGTCCTCCGCGCCGGAGTTTGCAGAGAAGCCCAGCCCGCCCTTCATCAGCTTGGCAACCTCCTGCGAGCCGAGGTTCGAAGTCAGGAAGATGATGGCGCGGGAAAAATCCACGCGGCGATTGTCGCCCAAGGTGAGCGTAGCTTTGTCCAGGATGCCCAGCAACAGGTGCCAGAGCGCGTCGGAAGCCTTTTCAATCTCATCAAAGAGCACAAAGGAGAGCTTCATGGTCTCCGTGTAGTGTTCTTCGAGCGCTTCCTGGGTGATCACCGGCTGCGTCTCGCGGTGGCCCAGGTATCCGGGCGGCGAGCCGATCAGCTTGGCGATTTCATGGCTGTGCTGGAACTCCGCGCAGTCGATCTTGAGCACCGCACGAGAGTCGCCGAACAACACTTCCCCGGCGGCTTCCACCAGACGCGTCTTGCCGGAGCCGGTCGGGCCGAGAAACAGCAGGTTCGCAAGCGGGCGGCCCGGGACCGCGAGGCCCGCTTTGTAAACCTGGTAGATGCGTGCCAGTCGCCGGACGGCCCTGCCTTGACCCACCACGCGCCGCTCCAGCGCCCGCTCGAACTCTCTCACTTCCGGACTGTGAAGTGTGGGATCAAGCACTTTTTGGGTTGCGCTCATGCTGTTTCCCTCCCTGACTCATGCGGAATAAGCCTGCGTTTTCCCCCGGCGCAATTGATGGAGCTTCACGTCAAGAGTGGAACGCAACAGCTTCAAGCTCGATGCTAATTGCTTGACCAGCTCGCGATCTTGCGTCATCTCAAGAACCGGCAGGTGCAGGTCACAAATGTCCAGGTTGAGGTTGCGTATCGAGCGAAGCAGCTCGTGCAAATACCGCGAGTCGTTTTCAAAAGGCTGAATCAATTCCTGGGAGACTTTCTTTTGCAGCCCTTTCCAATCCACTTCTACAAAGGGATGCTGCGAGCTGACTCCCCGGATGACATCGTCGCTGATGTGAGGCCGCCTTCCCAAACGGGCTAGATGGAGCTGGCGCACCCGGCCGTCTTTCCGGACGTTGTGCACCAGGTAGTAACTCTGACCGCGTTTGCGAATAAAGGCCATAAACGGGCCTCACCTCGTAGTGGCGATACTACCACTACATACTGTTTTAGACGCAAGTAAATAATTGTGGTTACCACTATAAAAAGTTTTTTGAGCTAGATAAGTGAGCTTATTGTGTTGAGTAGAAGGTCTGGCTCCTATGTTTTCCTGTCCTTGCGAACAGTCTGGGCTGGGCAACGATGGCGTTACTTCTATCCTCTTTTCTAATTGGGACTGTCGATATTCCAGCTTCCCGGCCGCGGCCTCAGCAGCTCTTTGCTTGGCCACAAGTTTTGGAGTATTGTGGCTGGCGACGGCATTTACAAGAGAACAAAAAGAAACATGTAGGAGAGGCCGAATGAAGGAATCTCCCGATCCCCGCAATGGGAAAAAGCGATCAGCCCGCAGGGAATTTCTGAAAGAGGTGGCCTATGCTTCCCTCGGCGTAAGTGCCGCTGAACTCACCGGCAATTTGGCCGGAGCCGGGGAAGCCGAAAAGAAGCACGTTCCCTTGCTTCCCAATGCCGCTGAACTGCCCGACCAGGGACGTCCCATCAAGCTGTTTTGCTGCGACTTCAATTTCAGCAGGTTTGATAAGCCCCAAGCATACTTTACGCCTTCGGCGCCGCAGGACTGGGCGTTCGTGAATCCCAAGGAATATTTCGAGTGGCACCGCAACTTCGGAGTCAACATTATTTTCGGAGAGGGCTTTACGTTCTGCGGCTATGCTTTCTATCCTACCAAGCTTGGGCCGGTGGCGCCGGGGCCCGGCCGCGATTTTTTCCCGGAACTCTTCCGGCTGGCGCGCAAAGCGGGAATGCCGTTTTGCGGATATTTCAATTGTTCCATGGACCTGACCATGAACAATCTCCGCCGGCACTGGGTGGTTCCGCGCAGCCATCAGTATCACTGGGCGACACCTGACACCTGGATGCCGCTGCTGGCTCCGGAAGGTCCTTGGGGGGATCTATTTTGCGCGCGGCTTGATGAGTTCTTGAGGCTTTATCCGGTGGAGTGGATCAACTTTGACGGCTTCGGTTACGGCGGCCTTCACACCAACGATTTTCCCGTGCAGCCCGCTTGGTTTGTGAAGAAACCATTCAAGGAAATCATCGGCCGCGCCATGCCCGAGGACGCCGCGAAAATTACTCCGGAAGAGAGTCTCAAGTACAAACGGGAGATCATGGCGCGCTTCTTCTACCGCATCCGCGACACCATGCACAAAGCGAGCCCCGGAACCAAGGCGTTTTTCAACGTACCTTTCTTCAAGCCTGCGGAAGCAATGTGGGTGAACCATCCCATGCTTAATGAAAGTGACATGCTGGTGGCTGAGTCTTCCGATGAGGTCGTGGGGTGGCTGTTGAAAATCCGCAAGCCCGGTCAGCGCGTGATGACCACCATCATTGGGCGACCGGACGGCGTTTGCGATCCGAATACCTGGAAGAAATGGTACCGGGCCGGGTGCGACTTTTTCGGCTACGCCTGGGGAACGCCGCCGGACTTCCGGCCGAATCCGATGTACGCAAAGGGCCTGAAAATCGTCAAAGCCGCCTTCGCGGAAATGCCGTAAGGCCCTACGCCCGCGTAGCGCCTCTCCGAGCGGCCGCGCGCCGTCCGCAGATCTTTCCTTGCGATCAACGCTAACAGCAGCGGTTGGAATCTTCGATTGGCTGGCGGGGCTTGGAGCCCGGCGGTGCGGCGCGCAGATATTGCACAGGCCAGGTGGTCGGATACCCCAACTCTCGCGCGGCCCGGAG
>JBJKQF010000048.1:0-4958 GCA_046705545.1 Terriglobia bacterium | reverse complement strand
GAAAATACGGACGCGCTCTGCCGTGTGACGGCGGCGACTTCCACCCCCATCGCCACGGGAGAGAACCACTACCAGCGTCACTCTTTCCGCGAGTTGCTGGAGCGGGAGGCGGTGGACATTCTGGCGCCGGATTTCCAAAAAGTGGGCGGCCTGCTGGAAGGGCGGCGGATCTCCGACATGGCCGACATGCATTACGTGGCCGTCGCGCCGCATAACATTTCAAGCCCTATCGGGACGATGGCGTCTGCTCACCTGTGCGCTGCCATTCCGAACTTCCTGGCGTTGGAATGGCACGCGGCTTCCGTGCCCTTCTTTGACGACTTGGTGAAAGGCCGCCGTGCGCCGCTGATCCAAAAGGGCTATATCACTCTGCCCGAAAAGCCGGGGCTGGGTATCGAGCTCGATGAGCAGGTCGCGTACAAGTATCGAAAACAGGGCGAGCCTTTCTTCGGTCAGCCGGCATGAAGATTATGGATCTTTCGTTTCCTTAGTTTCACTTGGACCAGACAAGACAACAGAGGAGAGAGCGCGCAGGTGCCTGTATTTAAGTTCAAACTGAAGCGGCGGGAAGAAGTGGCCGAGGGCACGATGGCTTTTTACTTTGAGAAGCCATCGGGGTTTGAATTCCGCCCCGGGCAATACTGCAACGTTGGACTTCTTGACCCGCCGGAAACAGACGCCGAGGGCAATAGCCGCAGCCTTTCGATTGCCAGCGCTCCTTTTGAAGACGACCTGATGGTGGTCATGCGCATGCGGGACACTGCCTTCAAGCGCGTGTTAGGCGGTCTGGCGCCCGGGACGGAGGTCCGCTTTTCCAAAGCCATCGGTCCATTCACGCTGCATGAGGACGCCAGTCGGCCGGCGATCTTCCTGGTTGGTGGTATCGGCATCACGCCGTTTCGGAGCATGATTCTGGACGCGGCTCATAAGAATCTGCCGCATCGTCTGTTGCTTTTCTATTCCAACCGCCGCCCCGAAGACGCAGCCTTCCTTGATGAATTTCGGCAACTAGAAAAGAGCTATGCGAATTTCAGCTTGGTACCCACCATGGCAGAGATGGAAAAGTCGAAGCAGCCGTGGGACGGCGAAACCGGGTTCATCAGAAGAGAAATGCTGGACCAATACGCCGCCCATCTCGTGAACCCCATCTACTACAGCGCCGGACCGCCCGTTATGGTCCACGCGATGCAGGAATTGCTTGCAGTCATGGGGGTGGGTGAAGAGAGTGTCCGCACCGAGGATTTTGATGGCTACTGACGCTCTCTGAGTGTTCAGTCAACCTCCTGAAGGGCAGGGAACCGCATGAGACGTGCTAGTGGATTGTTAACGCTATTGATCTTTTCCTTGGGGCCTGTCGCAGCTCGGGCCGCCTCCCAACAAATCTACGACGATAACGCCAATCCTCAGCAGCAGATCGCCGCTGCAATTGCTACGGCTTCAAAGTCAGGCCAAAACATCCTGCTGATCTTCGGCGCCAACTGGTGCCCTGATTGCCGCGCGCTTGATGCTGCGATGCACCAGCCGGATATGGCGGAGCTGATCGATAAGAATTACGTGGTGGTCCACATCAGCGTGGGGTATGGCCATAAGAATATCGAAGTGGGGGCCAAGTACGGTGTGCCGCTCCAGCGCGGCTTTCCTGCCATCGCCGTGCTCGACGCGCACGGCAACGTGCTCTTCGCCCAGGACCAGGGCCAGTTTGCCAACGCACGCCGCATGCCTTACCAGGACTTCAAGGCGTTCTTTGAGAAGTGGAAGCCCAAGAGTTAGCCGGGGCCACGGCAGGTTTGTCTTGAGGCAGGGTGTTTAGGCTGAGGTTTGCTCCGCCGCGCGGCGCTGGAAGATTTCAATATAGACGTTGACCAGCGAGACGGCGGCGGGGGTAATGCCGGGGATGCGCAGCGCCTGGCCAAGCGTGACCGGGCGAACTTTGCGGAACTTTTCGACGACCTCGCGCGAGAGCCCGGAGACTTTTCCGTAGTCGAACCAATCCGGGATGCGGCGCTGCTCGGCGCGCTTCATACGCTCGATCTGCTTTTCCTGCTGGGCCAAATAACCCTCATACTTGAAGTCTGTTTCAATACGGCGTGCTTCTTCGCGGGCCAGGAGCGAGGCCGCGCCGTCCCCATTGGTGTGCGGAATTGGTTCCTGTCCCGAGGCGCGCAATCCTTCATTAACCCATTCCATGAGGTCTTCGATTTTTACTTCCGGGCGCTTCACGAGTTGTGCTCCCGTCAGAGGCGACGCGCCAGAGAATGTTCCGCCGGCCATCAGGCCAAGCCGGGCATAGATTTCACGGCCTGCCGCAGAGGTGGGGTCAAGGCGTGTCTCGAGCAAAAATCGCGCAGCGGCTGAAACGCGCTTGCGCTTTTCTAAGAACGCGTCGTAGTCCTGTTGCTTGATTGTGCCGGCCTCATATCCAATGGGCATGAGGCGCTCGTCGGCGTTGTCAATGCGGAGATGGAGGCGGAATTCTGCGCGCGAAGTGAACATGCGATAGGGCTCATCTACGCCTTTGCTTACAAGGTCGTCAATCAGGATGCCGGTGTAGCCCTGGGTGCGCTCGATGACGAGCGGCTCGCGGCACTCGACGCGTAGCGCGGCATTGATGCCGGCCATGATGCCCTGGCAGGCTGCTTCTTCGTAGCCGGTGGTGCCATTGATCTGGCCGGCCAGGAAGAGGTTCTGAATTCGCTTGGTTTCGAGCCAGGGATAGAGTTCCGTGGGCTGGATCATGTCATATTCGATCGCGTAGCCGGGCCGAATCATCTCGGCATTCTCAAGCCCGGGGATGGACCTCACCATGGCTGCTTGAACGTCGATGGGCATGGAGGTCGACATGCCGTTGATGTAAATTTCGTTCGTATCGAGCCCTTCAGGCTCCAGAAAAAGCTGGTGGTGCGGCTTGTCGGGAAATTTGACAACCTTGTCTTCGAGCGACGGGCAATAGCGCGGCCCGATGCTCTTGATTTGTCCGGAGTAAAGGGGCGAACGGTGCAGGTTTTCACGAATGGCGCGGTGTGTCTGGTCGTTCGTGAGTGCCATCCAGCAGATGGTTTGCGGCTGTGTGATGGCGTGGGTACGAAAGCTGAAGGGTGTGGGAATCGCGTCGCCGGGCTGCACTTGAAACTGCGAAAAGTCGATGGTGCGCCGATCCAGGCGCGGCGGCGTCCCTGTCTTGAGGCGGCCGACCTCGAATCCCAGCCGCCGGAGCGCCTCGCCGAGCATGACGGCGGGAGGCTCGCCGGAGCGGCCGGCAGGATACTTCTGCTCTCCGCAGTGGATGAGGCCATTCAGGAATGTTCCGGTGGTGATGACCACGGCCCCGGCCTCCACGGTTCGGCCGTCCATCAAGCGGATGCCGCGTACCACAGGGCGATTGCCGGAGAGGGGAGAGTCCTCGATTTTGCCTGGCGAGCCCTGCAGCACCAAGTCGATGACTTCCGCCTGTTTGATGCGCAGGTTGGGCTCCTGTTCGAGCACCTGGCGCATTTTGCTGCGGTAAAGCTTCTTATCGGCCTGGGCGCGGGGAGACCAGACGGCGGGGCCGCGGCTGGTGTTGAGCAGTCGGAACTGGATTCCCACTGCGTCAATGACTTCTCCCATCACGCCGCCCAGCGCGTCCACTTCCCGGACCAAGTGGCCCTTGGCAATGCCGCCCACGGCAGGATTGCAGGACATCTGGCAGACGAGGTCCAGGTTGATAGTGTAAAGGGCGGTCTTCAGGCCCATGCGGGCCGCAGCCACAGCAGCTTCCGCGCCCGCGTGTCCCGCGCCCACCACCACCACATCGTATTTCTCAGTAAAGTTGGAAACCATCGCCCCAAATTCAAAGCCGGATACAAACTTTCATTCTAGCAGGATGTGAGGCAGGATTCACCGGGCGATTGAGGCGGAACAGCCCAGCGGCCAGAAGGCGGCCGGACCGGAACAGCAGAGATGACCCAGCCTGAGGGTCTGCGGCTCCGCAATTCCATTCTACAAAGCTATTGTGCTAAATTTAAACGTTCGGGACGATGCTAACATCTTGTTCTGAAGACTTTACAGGCAGCTTGCGCGGGACGTTTCAAGGGCTACACAGAATGCTATGACAGGATCGCGATAGCGCGTCGATAAGCGGCGGCTTTCGCCGCCGAGCGAACAGCGCCAGTAAGAAGGGCGCTGCAATCGTTTATGAACAGTGGTCAGTCAGACGTCGAACTGGGAGGACGCCATTCCATGAAGAAGAAGAGTGAATTATCCAAGTTCAATCGGCGTGACGCGCTGAAGGGCCTGGCCACCTTTGCCGCCACCCCTCTGCTCACCTCGAAGGCCGCGGGCGAGCCGGGGCTGCAAGCTTCAACTAACGCGAAGCCGATCAAGGTCCCTCCTCTCAATCCCCGGCGGCGCGAGCAGTCTCTTGATCTTGGCTGGAGATTTCTGCGCGCGGACGCAAAAGGCGCGGAAGCGCCGGACTTTGATGACACAAGCTGGCGCCTTCTCGACGTTCCCCACGATTGGAGCATTGAAGACCTCACGCCCGTCGATGAGGCTGAGGGCGAGGGCACCATCTGGGTGGGCGGCAATACCCCAACCCGCATCGGTCCCTTTGACATGGCGCTCAGCGCCGGCCAGGAAGCGACGGGCTGGGTGGTAGGTGGTACGGGATGGTATCGCAAGAGCTTTCACTTTCCCGCCTCGCCGGAAAGAACGCAAGCCGAGATTCGCTTTGATGGCATCTACATGAATTCCGACGTGTGGCTCAATGGCCATCACCTGGGCTTTCATCCTTACGGCTACACCTCGTTTGCCTACGACCTGACTCCTTATCTGAATCGCGGCGGCGAGAATGTGCTGGCGGTTCGGGTGCGAAACGAGGGGCAAAACAGCCGCTGGTATTCCGGGTCGGGAATTTACCGGCACGTCTGGCTCACGTTGACTGGAGACGTGCGCGTCCCGCTCTGGGGCGTGAGCATAAC